>JAYOWQ010000005.1:0-36654 GCA_038152055.1 Opitutales bacterium
GCGAGGAATGGTCCATCTGCGAAAATCTTGAAGAAGCCAAACAGTCCTTTGATCAGGATTCCTCGTCCGAGGACGAAGATTGATTTGCGAATCCTTCGCCTTTTGTCTCCCGACAGATTCAATCATCTCACCATTACTTTCTAGGTGACTGCCTACCCAGCCGATCTAGCTCGTTCATCCTTTCAAGATTTGCAGTCTAGCATACGCGAGTGTCTGCTAGAGTTTGACACCGGACTGGTATGCCATGAAGACGAATGGTCCCGAAAGGAAGGTGGAGGGGGAAGAACCTGGGCCTTTGAAAAAGGTCAGTCCTTGGAGAAAGGTGGTATTAATTTTTCCGACGTTTCCGGTCAAGAGTTGCCAGAATCAGCCACTCAGGGTCGGAAGGAATTGAGTGGTTTGCCATTCCGGGCGATGGGAGTCTCCGTGGTTTTTCATCCCTACAATCCCTATGTTCCCACCAGCCATGCCAACGTCCGCTATTTCGAAGCCGGAACAGCGGAAGATCCGGTCGCGTGGTGGTTTGGAGGAGGCTTTGATCTTACGCCCTATTACCCCTTTCATGAAGACGTTATCACTTGGCATCAGGCTGCCCGCACGACCTGTGAATCCTTTGGTGCGGACCTTTATCCAAAATTCAAGAAATCCTGTGACGATTATTTTTATTTACCGCACCGAAATGAGACTCGCGGAGTCGGTGGCTTGTTTTTTGACGACTTGAACCTGGGCGGTTTTGACAATTCATTGAATTTCTGCCTCGCGGTGGGTGAGACTTTTCGCGAAACCTATTTTTCGATCTTTGAAAGGCGCATGCTCGAACCATTTGGGAGAAAGCAAAGAGATTTTCAAAAATATCGCCGAGGAAGATATGCTGAATTCAACCTCGTTTACGACAGAGGCACCCATTTCGGCTTGCAATCCGGGGGACGTACCGAATCAATTCTGATGTCCATGCCACCTGAAGTGTCATGGGCATATGGATGGGAACCCGAAGCTGGTACGGCTGAAAGAGAATTGTACGAATCCTACCTGAGGCCTCGGGACTGGCTGGGTGAAGCAAAGTGAAGGGCCGAACCCTTTTCAACATCGCCCTTCAAGGCAAGAACCACAGCGGACGCCCACCCCTTTGGGTCATGAGGCAAGCGGGTCGATATCTTCCGGAATATCGGGCTCTCAAGCAAAAACACAGTTTTGTCGAAATGGTTAGAACGCCAGAGATCGCCACCGAGGTGACCTTGCAACCGCTTCGTCGGTTCAAACTGGACGCGGCCATAGTCTTCAGTGACATACTCGTTATCCCGGAGGCCATGGGTCAGAATTATGATTTCAGACCGGCGGGTGGAATAGAGATGACCCATAAACTAAAGACAGAAAAGTGCATTGAAGAACTACAGACCGGTCTTGTTTACGAACGGCTCGCCTATGTTTCGGAAACCTTGCAAATGCTCAGAAAGGAACTCGATCAAGAACATGCCCTGCTCGGATTTTGCGGATCTCCGTGGACACTTGCCTGTTACATGATAGAAGGAGGATCAGCCGAGGGTTTCCCTAAAACGTTGGAATGGGCCCGGGAAAAACCACATTCCTTCAGTCGATTGTTGGAAAAAATTTGCGATGCCCTGAAAGATTACATTCTGATGCAAGCAGATTGCGGCATAGACGCCCTCCAGATTTTTGACAGCTGGCAAGCCCTATGTCCGGATGAAATGCTTTGGGAATGGTCGTTAAAATGGATGCATAGATTGGTGCAGTCTGCGCCTCCATCCCTGCCAGTAATCATTTACTCCAATTCCCCAATAGATCGTCTAGTCAAAGTCAGGGAAACCGGATGTCGGGCATTGGGCGTTCATCATCAGGTTGATATGAGAAAGGCCAGGCAAAGTCTTCCACAACCTCTTGTACTGCAGGGAAACCTTCCTCCTGACTTGATGGAAACCGATGGCAAAACTGTCGAAGAATCAACCCGCGAATTGCTCGATAACATGAAGAACGACCCCGCGTTCGTGCTCAACCTCGGACACGGAATACGCCCGGGAGCAAAGATCGATTGCATGGAGGCTCTTGTCGACACCGCTCGCAGTTACAAGCCCGTCTAGGCGTTCACTTTCCTTCGATCGTACCTTTTCTTGGAAGGCAAGGAGCAAATCGCAGTGACTGCTTCCTCGAAATCCTCGAACCCTTCGACAATTTCAATTTCCATTCTCAAGTAATACAGAGGAATCAGCGGATCGTAATCCGGAGGAATACGGACAGCATCCTTTTCGGTGGTGACCATTACCTCCACACCGGCATTCTTTGCCCTTTGAAACATTCGGTCCAATTCATCCTTCTCGTAGCGGTGATGATCCAAAAAACGTTTGCGATATCGAAGTTCACCAGACATCCGATGAATCAATTGCTCAAAGCCTCGGGGAGACGCGATGCCGCAAAAAACGCCAACGTAGCGTTCATGCAGGTAGTTGAGACGCTCCATAGCTTCCCCGTTTACCTGTCGAAAGACCTTGGGTTTGTGGGCGCATCGCAAGATCTCCGCATTATTATTATATCTGCGTATGGTCTCGAGAAGTTCCAGTTCCGGTTCGATTTCTGACTTGGTTATCAACACGTAGGACGCACGGGAAAGATGCCGTACCGGTTCACGAAGAATACCACGGGGCAACAACTTGTGATTGCCAAAAGGATTCATCTGATCGACAAGTAGAAGATTCATGTCCGCGCGCATGGGAAGGTATTGAAAACCGTCGTCCAAAATCAATACCTCTGATTCAAACCGTTCGATGGCATAATGACCGGCATTAACCCTGTCCCTGTCGATAAGCACGGGCACGCCAGGCAGATTATGAGCCAGCATGAAGGGTTCGTCCCCGGCTTCGCTCGAATCCAGTAGCACCCGATTTCCATCACTTACGACTTTTGGAGCCATCTTGACCGCATCCTCGGAAGAGACTTTCTTTCCCAAACCACTTTCATCCTTGCTTTTGTAACCTCTGCTTAGGATTGCCACTTTTTTCCCCTTTGCCTGTAATTCCTTCGCCAATCTTTCCACCACCGGCGTCTTGCCGGTGCCACCAACGGTCAAGTTCCCGACAACAATGACAAACGCGTCAAGCCTGGCGTTTTTAAGAAACAAACCGTGGTTGTAAAGAAAAAGGCGTAGCCTGACCACACACCAAAAGAGATAGGAAAATGGATGCAGAAAAAGACCGAACAAACGAGCCGAAATCGAAAGATCGCGGTCATAGAGCACACCCTCTACAAAGCTTTCAAATTCACTCCATTTTCTCCTCGTACGAATAAGCGCTTGATTGTCCATTCCTGCCAATCAGGATGCATTGTTCGAACGGTGTTTCAATCTGATTTCCCAAATTCGATCTCTTTGCTAAATTGACTTTTACAGGAACAAGTATTTGATGATCAGTTTGGTTCCGTTTCGTTCCATGCAAGTTACTTTACTCAAATCAAAGATTCATCGTGCCGCGGTTACGGGGGTTCATCCCGATTATTCGGGGAGCCTTTCCATCGACCAAAACCTGCTCGATGCCGCCGGTTTTTTACACCACGAAAAAATACTTGTCGGCAACATAACGAATGGGGAACGTTTCGAAACCTATTGCATACCGGCCCCCAAGGGCTCCGGAGAGATCGCCTTGAACGGAGCCGCCGCGCACAAGGGAAAAGTCGGCGACCTTCTGGTCATTCTCACTTTTGTTTCACTCAACCCGGAAGAAGCGTCCGTCTGGGAACCACGGTTGGTTCTCGTCGGCAACGACAATCATTCCTTCGAAGTCGTAATTTCCGGCATTCAGAACCATCATGATTGATTACAAGTTGCACATACCAGGCCCGGTTGACGTATCTTCCGAAGCCTACGAAGCCATGTCGGCACGCGTCATGGGGCACAGAAGCCCCGATTTCGTGGATCTTTACAAGTCTTGCCAGCCCCAGCTCCAAGAGTTGTTTGAAACCAAGGATCCGGTATTCCTTTCCACCTCAAGCGCGTGGGGGGTCATGGAAGGAGCCGTCCGAAATCTTTCTTCCAAAAAAGTCCTCTGTTGCATGTGCGGGGCCTTTTCGGACAAATGGTTGGACGTATCCAAGCGTTGCGGAAAGCAAGCGGATGGTTTTGAGGTCGAGTGGGGCTCGCACGTAGACCCTGCCCTGCTCGATGCCAAACTTTCGAGTGGTGAATACGATTTGATCACTCTTGTTCATAACGAAACTTCCTGTGGAATGATGAACCCATTGGAAGAAATCATGAAGGTTCTACGAAAGTATCCCGAAGTCATATCCGTCATCGACACGGTCAGTTCCTTTTCCGTCGTCCCCATCCCCAAGGACCAATGGGGAATTGACGTTATTCTAACGGGTTCGCAAAAAGCTCTGGCATTACCTCCAGGACTTGCCTTGCTAACGGTTTCCGAAAGGGCCTTCACCAGAGCTGAAAGTATCGAAGGCAGGGGTTACTACTTTGACTTCATCGAGTTTCTCAAAAACCATGAAAAGGGAATGACCCCGAGCACACCTGCCATCCCTCAAATTCATGGTCTTAAATACACACTGGATAAAATCTTTTCCGAAGGAATCCGTCAAAGACACGCGCGGCACGCCCATCTGAATGAAATGGTTCACGAGTGGGTAAGTTCCAAAGGTTTCGAACTGTTGCCTGAAAAACAATTTGCATCGAAATCCCTGACCTGCGTACGCAACAATCTCGGCATGGACGTTGCAGGTTTCGTCAAGGCTCTTCGTGAAGAAAAGAAACTGGCCATTGACGGAGGTTACGGCAAGATCAAGGGACAGACCTTTCGCATATCCAACATGGGTAATGAAACCGAGGATTCAATGAGACACCTGCTCGATTGCATGGACGACGTTCTACCTCGCTTTCTTCCTTCCTGACACACCGTCCCTTTTCTCTCCTCACAACGATCCGATAGATGAAGAAACTCGTACTTGCAGAAAAACCCAGTGTCGCCCGAGATTTGGCCCGCGTTCTTGGCCGCGTGCCCAAAAAGGACGATTATTATGAAAACGACGAATGGGTAATCGACAGCGCTATCGGTCACCTCGTAGAACTTTACATGCCTGATGACTTCGACAAAAAATTGAAGGCATGGAAAATCGCCAATCTTCCCATCATACCACCGAAGTTCGAGCTCAAGACAGTGGTCACTGCCAAGAAAAAATTTCAGAGCCTCAAAAAACAGCTGAAAAGAAAGGACGTCGATTGCGTGATTAACGCGTGCGACGCCGGCAGAGAGGGTGAGCTTATTTTTACCTACATTCACGAACTCTCCGGATCCAAACTGCCGGTCAAACGCCTTTGGTTGCTTTCCATGACTGAAAGGGCGATCAAGGAAGCTTTCCAAAACCTTCGGGACAGCGAGATCATGAAACCGCTTCAGGACGCCGCCCGCTGCAGATCGGAGTCTGACTGGTTGATTGGTATCAATGGCACCCGTGCGGTAACCATCAAGAGAAACAAGGCGAGTAGTCGTCAAGTTTCCACGGTCGGACGCGTGCAGACCCCCACCCTTTCAATGGTCGTCGAAAGGGAATTGGAAATTCGTGACTTCAAACCAAAAACCTATTTTTCAATACGAGCGAATTTCGAAATCGCCAACGGGGTCTATCAGGGAATTTACCACAAGAAGGATTACAAGAAGGATGAAAGCAACGACCGCGATCGGGTGGATAGAATCTGGGATGAGGAAGCGGCAAGGAATATTCATAACGCGATCGGGCATGCCAGCCTTTGTCCGGTTGAGGAAACGAAGAAACGCTCACGTCAAAGTTCCGGACGACTTTATGATTTGACCACTCTTCAACGTGAGGCCAACCGTTTGCACAGCCTGCCTGCTAGCCGAACTCTGCAAATTGCCCAAGCTCTTTACGAAAAACACAAACTTATTACCTACCCAAGAACGGATTCCAAGGCATTGCCCGAAGATTATCCAGCAACTTGTTTGAAATTAATCCAAGGCATCACAGGAGATCTGGCCGTTCATGCGCGCAAGATCCTTGATCGCAATTGGGTAGATCCCACGGACAAAAGAATTTTCAACAACAAACAGATCAGCGACCACTTTGCAATCATACCTACTAATAACTCTCCCGCAGGACTTGATGCTACGGAGTGGAAAATCTACAACCTTATAGCCAAGAGATTTCTCGCCGTTTTCTTCCCTCCTGCCGAGTGGGACGTCACCACGCGCACTACCCATGTTGGCGATCACACTTTCCAAACAGAAGGACGGGTTTTGATCGATCCCTCATGGCTTTCGATTTATGGCAAGGATCACTCCAGCGAGGATAACTTGCCCGCCCTATCCGATTCTGACCAAAATCAAAGTTCCTTCCTCGACTGCGACCTTATTGAGGATCAAACCAATCCACCCGCAAGATTTACCGAGGCAACGCTTCTTTCTGCAATGGAAGGAGCCGGAAAATTTCTCGATGACGACGAACTGGCTGATGCGCTAAAGGAAAAAGGTCTCGGCACACCTGCCACCCGAGCGGCCACCATCGAGCACTTGATAAAGGAAAAGTACTTGAATCGTGAAGGAACCGAACTTAGACCATCACTCAAAGCCGAGGATCTCATGCAATTCCTGCAGGCGGCGGGAGTTGAAATACTGACCAGTCCGGCACTAACCGGCGAATGGGAACAGAAATTGCGCTTGATCGAGGAAGGTAAATTCAGTCGGGATTCCTTCATGAACGAAATTTCCGCGCTCACACGTGATTTTGTCGAAAAAACCACCGGTTTCGACGATGCCCAGGCATCTCTCAAGGAAACCGATCTCCGTTCGCCCATCGACAACCAACCCATTTACGAAGGCTTGAACAACTACCAAGTACAATCCGGAGACTTCAAGATTTCCAAAAACATCGCGGGAAGAAGGCTTACGCCTGAGGAGGTCGGTGTTCTCTTGAAAGAAGGAAGGGTCGGTCCTTTGGACGATTTCATTTCCAAGACAGGCAAGCGTTTTTCTGCCATGTTACAGATGGGGGACGATTACAAAATCACCTTTCTTTTCGATAACAATAGAAATGAAGAGGAAGAATCGGTGGAAAAGGACATGATCAGGACTGCTCCAACCGTAGCCATTTGTCCGCTGTGCAATGCGGACGTTCATCAAACCGATCTCTCTTTTCTCTGTTCGCAAAACAAACGAGTTTCGGATGGATCATGTAATTTCCGTATCACTCGCAAGATATTGGACAAGGAAATCCCCTTGGAAGAATTACAAAAACTTGTTTCTGAAAAAAAGACCGGCCTCTTGAAAGGTTTCGTTTCCAGAAAAACCAAAAGAAGATTTGAAGCGAATCTGATTCTCAAGGACAACGGATCCATCGGATTCGAGTTTCCTCAGAAGAAGAAATCCGCCTGATCCCCGACTTTTATGCCGATCTATCTTTATCGGGTGCTTGACGGCAAAAAAAACGATGAACTGATCGAGGTCGAGCAATCCATGATGGATCCGCCTCTTGCCCGGCATCCAATAACGGACGAACCCATTGAACGTGTCCCAAACTCCACCCATCTTACCTTGAAACATAGCGATAGAACGGATAAGCGCATTCTCAATCCCGACCATTTGCAGAAACATGGGTTCAACGTGTACGAAAAGGATTCATCTGGATTGAAATATCAACGCACCATAGGCAAGAACGGTCCCGGTGCCCTGTAAGCGCAATCGTGAACTCTTCGCGGACAAGGATCAAAAAACCGGAATGGTTGCGGGCAAAACTCCCTTCCGGGCGGGAATACGGACGTGTCCGCAACCTAGTTGATGAAAATCAACTTCACACGGTCTGTCAGAGCGCGCAATGTCCGAACATGGGAGAGTGCTGGTCCCGAGGAACCGCCACCTTGATGATACTGGGGAACGTCTGTACCCGGGCATGTTCCTTCTGCGCCGTTCAAACAGGCAAGCCCACTGAATTGGACTTGGCGGAACCTCCTCGGGTTGCGGATGCCGTGGCCAAGATGTCATTGAAGCACTGTGTGCTTACATCTGTCGCCCGTGACGATTTACCCGATGGCGGAGCCAAGGTATGGGCTGCAACCATTCGAGCGGTTCGTCATCGCAACCCTGGGACGGCCATTGAAATACTGGTACCTGACTTTCAGGGAAATTTCAAGAATCTCGATATCGTGCTTGATGCAAGACCAGACATTTTCAACCACAACCTGGAGACGGTAGAACGTTTGCAAAGACCCATTCGTAAATCAGCCAATTATCAAAGAAGTCTCGACGTTCTATCACATGCAAGGGGCAAGGGGTTTCCCATCAAGTCAGGGATTATGCTTGGTCTCGGGGAAAAAGAAGATGAAGTGCGACAGGCGCTTATCGATCTTGCAAGCATTGGTCTGAACGTACTTACGCTTGGTCAGTATCTCCAACCAAGCAAGGAATATGCTCCTATCGATCGCTGGGTCACTCCCGACGAGTTCGATTCATGGAAAAGAGAAGCCTTGCAACTTGGCATTGAAGTCGTTGAATCCGGCCCTCTCGTTCGTTCTTCCTATCATGCAGACGAACAGTCCGACCGCTATTCCCAGCAGACGAATATCGTTTCAAGGATCGGTTGATTCCTTGTTCTTCCTTTCTTACGGAATCACTCAATCACTCAAAAAGGAAAGGGCGTTCCCTTTACAGGAACGCCCTCTCTTTAAATTTGATCTTTAGAAAAAAGACCTTACATCATGCCGTGATCATGACCGTGGCCTCCGGGAGCGGGTTTTTCCGCTTCGGGGATATCGGTGATCATGCAATCGGTGGTCAGAAGCAAACCGGATACCGAACCAGCGTTTTGTAATGCGGTACGGGTGACCTTGGTGGGATCAACTACACCAGCCTTGATCAAGTCTTCGTGTACGTCCGTGGCTACGTTGTAGCCCATGCTACCTTTTGACTTGAGCACCTGCTGAACCACAAGAGATCCTTCCACTCCGGCGTTGTCGCAAAGCTTGCGCAAGGGAGCTTCGATAGCACGTCGAACGATACCTGCACCTATTTTCTCGTCACCTTCCAAGGCATCAGCCGCTTTTTCGATAGCGTTGGCCGCACGAAGCAGAGCAACACCACCACCGGGAAGAATACCTTCCTCTACAGCCGCGCGAGTTGCGTGCAAGGCATCTTCAACGCGGGCCTTCTTTTCCTTCATTTCAGGTTCGGTGGCTGCACCTACGTTGATTACCGCAACGCCACCAGCGAGCTTGGCAAGACGCTCTTGTAATTTTTCGCGATCGTAATCGGAAGTTGTCTCTTCGATTTGTCGGCGGATTTGCTTAACGCGTCCTTGGATATCGGATGCCTTGCCGGCTCCTTCCACGATAACGGTGTTTTCCTTGTCTACGGATACGCGCTTTGCTTGTCCGAGATCTGCAAGTTGGACGTTTTCCAACTTAATGCCAAGGTCTTCAGTCAAGCAACGACCTCCGGTAAGAATAGCGAGGTCACGGAGCATTTCCTTCCTGCGGTCTCCAAAGCCAGGAGCTTTCACGGCGCATGCATTCAAGGTCCCGCGCAATTTGTTTACAACAAGAGCGGCCAATGCTTCGCCCTCGACGTCTTCCGCGATGATAAGGAGGGGCTTTCCTTGCTTGGATACAAGCTGAAGCAAAGGAAGCAGATCATTCAGGGCGCTGATCTTCTTCTCATGGATGAGAATGTAGCAATCATCAAGAGCGGCTTCCATGGTCTCGTTATTGGTGCAGAAGTAAGGGCTAAGGTAACCCTTGTCGAACTGCATTCCCTCAACTACGTCCAAGGTAGTCTCGATGCTCTTGGCTTCCTCGACGGTTATGGTACCGTCCTTGCCAACCTTGTCCATGGCATCAGCGATGATTTCACCGATTTCGCCATCCCAGTTTGCGGAGACGGTTGCGACCTGACGAACTTCTTCGCGGTCGGAAACCTTCTTGCTGTCTCGAAGCAACTTGGCAACACCTGCCTCGACGGCCTTGTCGATGCCTCGCTTGAGGTATACAGGATTGGCGCCGGCAGCTACGTTCTTCAAGCCTTCCCGGTAAACTGCGTGAGCAAGGACGGTGGCTGTGGTTGTACCATCACCAGCCGCGTCGGAAGTCTTCGAAGCCACTTCACGAACCATTTGAGCTCCCATGTTTTCATACGGATCTTCAAGTTCGATCTCCTTGGCTACCGTTACACCGTCTTTGGTTACGGTAGGAGAACCGAACTTTTTATCGATCAATACATTACGGCCCTTGGGACCGAGCGTTACGCTGACTGCTTCAGCGAGAGTCGACACGCCCTTGAGAACTTTCTTGCGGGCGGCTTCATCGAATAGAATTTGTTTAGCCATTTTATTTACTTCTTTGTATGGTGAAGTTTAGTTGTTTTAAGAATGAATCAACCTATGATCCCGAGGATATCTTCCTCACGAAGAATCTTGTACTCAACGTCATCGACCTTTACGTCCGTTCCGCCGTACTTGCTGATCAATACCTTGTCTCCCTTCTTTACTTGAAAGGGTACGTCTTTCCCAGCCTCGTCCTTCTTCCCCGTTCCCAGGGCGACGACTTCCGCTTCCTGCGGCTTTTCTTTAGCTGAATCGGGTATAATGATCCCGCCCTTGATTTGCTCGTCTTCATCGACTTGCTTGACCAGAACGCGATCTCCCAATGGAGTGATTTTTGGTTTGCTCATATTCCTTTAGTTATTTGGTTATTGGTTAAGTTAGGGATTGGAGTACCGAAGGTTCCAGATCCAAAATCACGTCAAGGTTACTTTTTTTCCTCTTTCTCTTCGTCCACGACTTCAAAGTCGGCATCTACGATGTCGTCATCCTTTTTCTTTGAGTCTGACTTGTTCGAGTCTTTCTCCGAATCAGGAGATGCCGTTGGATCGGGCATGGCGCCGGTGGCGCCCGGTCCCGCTTTTTGCAACAATTCCTCAAAACCTTTTTGGAGCTTGTCCTTGGCATCCTGCAGTTCGGATGGAGTGGCGGATGCATTGTCGAGTACCTTCTTCGCCTCGGCAGTCAACTCTCCGATAGAGTTTTTCAAATCGTCCGGCACTTTTTCTCCAAGGTCGGAAATTTGTTTTTCACACTGATAGAGCAGGGAATCCAAATCGTTCCGACTTTGAACGGATTCCATCTTTTGCTTGTCTTGTTCAGCGTACTTCTCAGCTTCTTTCTTCAGTCTTTCGACTTCCTGTTCATCCATGCTCGAAGATCCGGAAATGGTAATTTTCTGGTCTTTGCCCGTATCCTTGTCCTTGGCCGTGACGTTAAGAATACCATTGGCGTCGATGTCGAAGGTAACTTCGATTTGAGGCGTGCCACGCGGAGCCGGTCGAATGCCATCCAACTTGAAGGTACCGAGGGTCTTGTTATCGTTCGACATCGAACGCTCGCCCTGCAATACAACGATGTCCACTGCAGGTTGATTATCTGCCGCGGTTGAGAAGACTTGCGACTTTTTGGTAGGAATGGTCGTATTGCGCTCGATCATCGGAGTGGAAACTCCACCGGCGGTTTCAATACCCAGAGTGAGCGGAGTGACGTCTAGTAGGAGAACGTCATTGACGTCGCCCTGCAGTACAGCGCCTTGGATGGCCGCGCCAATGGCAACGACTTCATCCGGATTGACTCCCTGGTGCGGATCCTTCCCTCCAAGTTCCTTGGCAATTTCCACCACTTTGGGACTGCGGGTCATTCCGCCCACCAACACAAGATTCCCAACTTCTCCCAAGCCCAGACCGGAATCGTCCAGACAAGACTTGAAAGGATTTTTCGTCCGTTCGTATAGATCGTCACAAATCTGTTCGAGCTTGGAGCGTGAAAGAGTCACGTTCAAGTGCTTGGGTCCGGAAGCATCCGCGGTAATAAAGGGAAGATTAATGTCGGTAGATTGGGAAGAAGAAAGAGCCATCTTGGCCTTTTCAGCCTCTTCCTTGAGTCTTTGCATGGCCATCGGGTCACCGGAAAGGTCGATACCCTGTTCTTTCTTAAAATCATCGGCCAACCATTTGATGATTTTCTCATCCCAGTTGTCTCCACCCAACTGGGTGTCGCCATTGGTCGCCTTTACTTCGAACACACCGTCCGCTATTTCCAGAACGCTGATATCGAAAGTACCGCCGCCCAGGTCATATACGGCTATCGTTTCCTCACCTTTCTTGTCCAGTCCGTAAGCAAGAGAAGCCGCCGTCGGTTCATTAATGATACGAAGAACTTCCAAGCCGGCAATGGCGCCAGCGTCCTTGGTGGCTCTACGCTGGTCGTCATTGAAGTATGCCGGCACGGTAATGACAGCTTGAGTTACGGCTTCACCGAGATAAGCCTCTGCATCCGCCTTGAGTTTCCCCAAGACCATGGAGGAAATTTGCTCGGGCATGAAAGTCTCCGTTTTTCCATCGATTTCGCATTCAATGACAGCGGCGCCATTCTTGCCCTCGACAACCTTGAAAGGAAGAGTTCCGACTTCATCCTTGATTTCCTCGAACTTGCGTCCGATTAATCTCTTGGCTGAAAAAATCGTGTTGCGGGGATTGGTGACGGCTTGCCTCTTGGCGGCTTGCCCGACAATGCGCTCACCGGTTTTGGAAAAAGCAACAATCGATGGCGTCGTACGGTTCCCCTCTGAATTTGGGATAACCTTGGGCTCCCCCGCTTCCATTACGGCCATGCATGAATTACTCGTTCCTAAATCAATTCCTAGTATTTTACTCACGGAAGAGGAATTGCACCTTTCGCGCCTGTTCGTAAAATATTTTTAAGTAATTGATATTGATATCTTTACAAAAATACAAAAAACAAACAAAAGGTCTCTTTTCGGAATCTAGAGTCATATAGTCACACAAGGGTGTGACAATGCGACCTCAACTTACTCATTCGCTACATTGGACCGAGAATCAAAATCAAGATCGTCCAGAATCTCCATCACTCGATTACCCCGTTCTATACCATGATCCCTTACAAACTGTAGCTTGGGCGAGTATTTCAGGATTATGTGTTTGCTCACGACTCCCCTGATCTCACCGGCGTGTCTACGAAAGAAAAGAGCAGCCTCACGGGCACTGAGTTCATCGCCAAGCACGGAATAAGCAACGGTTGCATTTCTCAAATCAGCGGCCACCTCAACCGAGGTAATCGTCCATCGGACTGTTTCCGCGCCATACCTCAGGCTCAGGTAACTACCGATTTCTCTCTTGATCAATTCATTGACCCTGGCAAGTCTCAGACTCATCCTGGAAAATTCGGATAGCTTTAAAGAGATGGCCGAATTTTATCAATTTCGAAAGTTTCGATGACGTCTCCGTCCTCGTAATGGTCAAATGAGTCCAATCGAATTCCGCACTCAAATCCGGCTTTGACCTCGGTCACGTCATCCTTGAACCGGCGAAGGGTATCTATCTTTCCTTCGGCAATGACTTCTCCATTTCTTACCAATCGGGCCCCCTTGTTACGGGTTACGCTTCCCTCCATAACCATACAACCGGCTACGTTCCTGCCCTTGCTCACCTTGAATACCTGACGCACCTCTGCGCGGCCGGTCTTCTTTTCCACTAACTCAGGCTCGAGGAGGTCGGCCATATTGTCTTTTACCAAATCGATGATTTCATAGATGATGCTGTTTTGAAAAAGCCGCACGCCCAAGTGCTTGGCTTCACCCATGACTCCATTGTCCAGTTTCACGTTAAAGCCCAGAATGTCTGCCTGAGACGCTTGAGCCATCTTGACGTCGTTTTTGGTGACTTGTCCAACATCTGTTTGGAGAATTTCCAAATGAATCTTGTCACTGGTTATTAGTTGGAGCGAGTCACGCAGGGCCTCTGCAGAACCACGGACGTCCGCCTTTATGATAACCCGGTAAATCGTCGACTTGCTTTTGCTAATTGCAGCAAAAAGAGCATCCATCGCAGCCGATCCGGCATCTTCGCCATCATCTTCGACCGCATTCACGGACTCGTCAGGCAAGGCGAGTATCTTCTTTTCCAATTCAACGGACTCTTCGGCTGCGCGTCTGGCCTCGCGTTCATTTTTTTGTCCGTTACAAACAGCCCCGGCTTCAGGAACACCGGACCAACCCAAAACGTTGACTGGGGTTGATGGAGGCGCGTTCTTGACTGGGTTCCCTCGGTCGTCAATCATTGCCTTAACCTTGCAATACACGGATCCACATGAGAAGGAATCACCTATCTTCAGGGTGCCCTTGTTCACAATGACCGTAGCTGTGGGACCACGGCCAACTTCCATACGAGCCTCGACCACAATCGCTTCGACATTGGCTTTGGGATTGGCCTTCAACTCCATCAATTCGGCTTGAAGAAGAATCATATCCAACAGTTCGCTGATATTGTCACCCTTCAGCGCGGATATGGGAACCGTCACGACCTCTCCACCCCAGTCCTCGGCGGGAATGGAACGCTCCTGCATCTGAGTCTTCACTTTGTCAACGTCGGCTCCCTTGACGTCGGTTTTGTTAATTGCAACGAGCAGAGTGGTCTGCGAGCGCTGGGCGAATTTCAAGGCTTCATCCGTCTGGGGCATGAACCCGTCATCAGCGGCAACCACCAATATACTGACGTCCGTGAGATTGGCCCCCCGTTCACGGATCTTGGAAAATGCCGCATGTCCCGGAGTATCGAGAAAAGTGATTTTTTGCGAGTTGTGTTCGATTTGATAAGCCGCTACGTGCTGGGTGATTCCACCAGCCTCACCGTCCACGACGTTCGTTTTTCGCAAGGTATCCAAAAGAGTTGTCTTACCATGGTCAACATGGCCGAGAATGCAAACAACGGGTGGTCGGGGTTCGAGAAATTGCTCATCGTTCTCATCGATCTTTTCCTTCTTCTTCTTGGGCAAGGGATCCGCTTTTTCGCCACGGTGACGAATCTCCAGATCAAACCCCTTGAGCTTCGCAAGTTTGTTAGCCACATCCTCTTCGATGGTTTGATTCATGGATGCGAATATGCCCATATCCATCAATTCCGAGATCAGTTGGAATGGCTTGAGACCAATTAGTCCGGCAAAATCACGGACAACGATTGGTGGCTTCACGATAATTAGATTGCCTTCAACGGTACCACTTGCATCCGAATCCTTGTTTAGAGCAACCGGAGCTGGAGAAGATGAAGGAAGCGCAGGCGGGGCGCCGGCCAACTTGACCGGAGGAGGAGGCAAGGTGGGAGCTACGCCTGCGGTTTTCGGTTCGTCAGGAACAGGATCATCCTCATCGGTTTCTTCCGTGACGGACTCTTCGGCCTCGGGCTCTTCTACAGCTTCTCCACGAGCGGCTTTCTCCGCTTCTTCCTTTTCCATTTTTTCCCTTTCCAGATCCTCTTTGGACTTCACGAAGGGAAATGGATCGTCCTGGGGTGAATCGGAAATGGAGGAGATTTCGTCATCATCGATCTTTTCAACCCCATCCCCAACGGTAACCGACAACTCGTCAATCAAGGACTGAGCGGTAATGTTGTCGATGGTTGAGGAAGCGCTCTTTACTTCGTATCCCCGCTCGGCCAGGATGGCTATGACCTCTTTGCTCGTTTTATTGGTCTCCTTGGCGATTGCGTGAATTCGAACGCTCATAATCTGAAAAGTTGAGTAATGAAAGGGGGTTTGTAGTTTATTGGCTCGATCAAGCGTCTTCCTCGATGGTAGGCACAGTCGAAGAAACCTTGGAAAGAATATCCTGAGCGATCGATTGTTCGAATCCCAGTCCTACCAAGTCAGTCTCGGTGACACCCTCGAAAGCTTCCGGACTGACAAGACCGAAAGCGACCAGGCGATCCGCCACCTCAAATTCAATACCAACGGAGGTCAACCCCTCCGCGGCCTTTGCCTTGCGTTCGTCAAAGCCAACTTCCTTGACCACAACCTTGCCGATATCCAGTTTCCACCCGAGCAATCTGGAAGTAAGCCTGGCATTGATTCCTTTTCTGCCGATTGCGACTGAAAGATCTTCTTCCTTTACTTCGAAGTACATCCTTCTTTTGTCACGGTCGAGGTTGACGTTTTGGGGCACTGCTGGCTTGAGGGCTTCGACGAGTTGCTCGATAGGGTCCTCGAACCATCGAATAATGTCGACTTTTTCGCCATTCATTTCCCGAACGATGCTTTTTACACGACCTCCGCGGGCACCTACGCAAGCCCCCACGGGATCAACCTTGGGATCAGTGCTCTTTACGCAGACTTTGGTGCGGTAACCAGGCTCCCTTGCCATGGAAGCAAGGGTGACGGTGCCATCGGAAATTTCAGAAACTTCCATGTCGAAAAGTTTGCGAACGAAATTGAGGCTTGAACGGCTGAGAATTAATTCCGGTCCCCTTCCCTGTTGCTCCAGCTTTACCAGCAGACAACGGATACGCTCGCCCGGCACCCAATCCTCACCGGGGGCTTGCTCCCGCCAAGGCAACAAAGCTTCGGCCTTGCCCACCTCGACAATTAGATCTCCACGTTCCTTTCTCCTGACGGTACCGGTAACGAGATTACCGACTTGATCGCGGAATTCGTCATAAATATGCTCCTTTTCAAATTGCCTTAATCTTTGCTTGATGGCTTGTTCAGCGGTTTTTGCGGCAATGCGCCCGAGATAAGCAGGATCCATCTCACGCTCCACGACGTCACCAATGGAAGGATCTTCGGCATACAATCTGGCCTTGTCGAGGTGGATCTCGCGAGCGGTGTCGGCGACTGATTCCACGACAGTCAAGAGCGTCCAAGCCTTGAGGGCGCCGGACTTGGGATTGATTTCAACCCTTACCTCACTCGGCTGAGAATTGGCGCCGCCCCTCTCAGCCGCCGCCTTTATGGCGTTTTCGATCGTGGCTATCATGTCAGGACGACTGATGCCCTTTTCTTTTTCCATATATTCTAAGACTGCGAGGATTTCGCTACTCATGACATGAAGTTTTTTAAAGGATTTAGGATTATAGATAAAAAAAGGACGAGCTTTTGGCCCGTCCTCCTGTTGGACTAGACTTTGAATTTAAAAATCCATACTACTTCCATCACTTGATTTGTCAATGAATACCTACTTCCTCGCCAGAAGATTCCTTTTTCCTCTTTGCAGTCGCTCGATGATGCATTAGAAGATTCATCCTTTTAATGAAAACCATACGCTTCACCAATCTGCCCGGCGACGGAATCGGGCCAGAAGTAATGTCTGTGGCACTTGAGGTTCTTGAAAAAACCGGCAAGTCTCACGATTTTTCCTGTGCGACCGAAGTTCATGACGTTGGTGGCATCGGCATTGACAACCATGGCAAGGCTCTGCCGGACTCCACCTTGGATGCTTGCCGGGGAGTGGATGCCATTCTGTTCGGGTCGGTGGGCGGACCGAAGTGGGAAAACCTTCCTCCCAAGGAACAGCCCGAACGTGCGGCCCTTTTGCCCCTCCGCAAAGCCTTTGAACTTTTCGCGAATCTCAGACCGGGCAATCTTTTTCCCGAACTCGCGGATTTATCCCCCCTACGGTCTGACGTTGCCGGTGCAGGGATTGACGTTCTTTGCATTCGAGAACTGACCGGGGGCATCTATTTCGGACAGCCCAAAAGCACCCGTTTATTGGAAGACGGACAGAAAGAAGCCGTCGATACCATGGTTTATCGCACGGATGAGATCGAGAGAATCACAGAGGTTGCAATCAAGGCCGCGTCCCTGCGCGACAAAAGAATCTGTTCCGTGGACAAGGCTAACGTCCTCGAGACTTCCGTACTCTGGCGACAAACGGTGATTGATTGCGTCAACCGCCTCGATCCATCCATCGAACTTACCCATATGTACGTCGACAATGCAGCGATGCAGCTCGTGCGCGACCCCAACCAATTTGACGTTTTGCTTACCGAAAACATGTTCGGTGACATCCTTTCCGATGAACTCGCGGTCATTTGCGGGTCCCTCGGCATGCTTGCCTCCGCTAGCCTTGGAACCGGCAGCAATTCCATGGGTCATCCCTACGGGTTGTATGAACCTGCAGGTGGCACTGCCCCGGATATCGCGGGCAAAGGCCTCGCTAATCCGTGCGCTCAGGTACTTAGTGCCGCTCTTATGCTACGCTACAGCTTCGGAATGGAAGATGCCGCCCGATCGATCGAAAACGCGGTAAGGGATACCATAAGAGCGGGTTTCCGCACGGGAGACGTCGCTCAAGGCAAACAATGCGTTGGCACTCGGGAAATGGGAGACGCCATTCTTGCCAGAATTCCCTGAATCGAATTTCACTCCGATGAACGCCCACGAAATCCGACAAGCATTCCTGGACTTTTTTGCTTCGAAAAAGCATGCGCTCGTAAACTCGGCCTCCCTTCTTCCAGAATCTCCCAATCTATTGTTCACCAATGCGGGAATGAATCAATTCGTTCCCTATTTTCTCGGCGATCAAAAAGCCCCGTATTCTCGTGCCGCCGACACCCAAAAGTGTATACGGGCTGGTGGCAAGCACAACGACTTGGAGGATGTTGGACTGGACACTTACCACCATACTTTCTTTGAAATGTTGGGCAATTGGTCCTTCGGGGATTACTTCAAGAAAGAGGCGATAGAATGGGCTTGGGAACTTCTCGTCGATGTTTGGAATTTCCCTCCCGATCGATTGTACGCCACGGTCTACAAGCCCGGCCCTTCCGATCCCGCGGAATTTGACGAGGAGGCCCATGAATATTGGACGAAAATTTTTGTGGATGCAGGGCTCGATCCCTCCGTTCACCTGGTTTCCGGTGGGAAAAAGGATAATTTTTGGATGATGGGAGAGACCGGGCCCTGTGGTCCGTGCTCCGAACTGCATCTCGATCTCACGCCAGCAGGAGACAGCCGCGGCAAGTTGGTCAATGCGGATTCCCACCTTTGCATCGAAATATGGAATCTCGTCTTCATCCAGTTCAACGCCGACAAGGAAGGTAACTTCACCCCCCTGTCCGCCAGGCACGTGGACACGGGCATGGGATTCGAACGAGTTGCCGCCGTGATGCAGGGAACGAATGGATTCACCGATTTTTCAAAACCCGCCTCAAATTACGATACCGACGTATTCTCTCCAATCTTTGAAAAGCTGGCGGAAATGTCCGGCAGGACTTACTCCTCGACGCTACCTGTGAATGGCATCCCGAAAAACGCAACTGAAGAAACGGACGTTGCTTTCCGGGTGATTGCGGATCATTTGCGGGCTCTGACCTTTTCCATCGCCGATGGCATACTCCCGGGCAACAATGACCGAAACTACGTCCTGCGCCGCATCCTCCGTCGTGCCGTACGCTATGGACGAACTCTCGGATTCAAGGATCCTTTCTTCCACCTGCTTTCTCCTGTATTGATCGAACAAATGGGTGAAATCTTTCCCGAACTTAAAGAGCGGGCCGAGTTGATCCAGCGCACTCTGCGCGCTGAGGAAGAATCCTTCAACAATACGCTTGATCGTGGAATCGACCTTTTTTCAAAGGAAACCGATGGCATGAAGACCGGGGACTCCCTGGACGGAGGCTTCGTGTTCAAACTCTACGACACCTACGGGTTCCCTGTCGATCTCACGCAACTGATGGCGAGGGAACGGGGACTATCCATCGATCAAGAAGGTTTCGAAGAAAGAATGAACGCCCAGCGGCAAAGAGCCCGCGAAGCCCACAAATCCGTGGACGTACTGGTTAGCGAAGGGATTGAATCGTATGACGCCACTGTTTTCAAGGGATACGACACTGGCAATCTTTCAAACTTTTCTGCCACTTGCATCGACTTGGTCGAACAGGACGATACTTGCTATCTAGTGGTTGACCAAACCCCGTTTTATGCGGAAATGGGAGGACAGGTCGCCGACACCGGTTGCGTATTCGTCAACAACGAGACCATCGCCGTTGTCGGGGTGTCCAAGGATGCGGGTGGAAGGTTTCTTCACAAACTCAGGAACAGGCCATCTCGGGAGAACCCCAAGGGTCTTGAGGTGGTGCTCAACGTTGACTTGAACAGAAGACTTGCCATCCAACGCCACCATACTGCCACCCATGTCCTTCATTGGGCGCTTAGGGAAGTTCTCGGAGATCACGTTCGCCAGGCGGGTTCGCTCGTACAGCCGGAACGTCTGCGTTTTGATTTTTCTCATTTCGAGGCTCTTGAAACCGAAGATTTGAAATCAATCGAGAGATTGGCCAACGAAAAAATTCTGCTGAACGAGGATTTGAATACTTACGAAATACCGTTTTCCGAAAAACCGGACGATGTCATAGCCTTTTTTGGAGACAAATACGGAGATTTGGTAAGAGTGGTTGATCTTGGGGGATGGAGTCAGGAGCTCTGCGGCGGTACCCACGTTCGTACAGGAGGAGAAGTTGGATCCATCCGTATTCTCGGAGAATCCGCCATTTCATCAGGCACTCGCAGGCTCGAGGCGGTTGCCGGCTTTTCCGCTTACCAGTGGACCGATGAACGCTTGCGCGGATTTCAACAAACCCTCTCGCGTCTGGGATGCCAACCACACGAGCTTTCCGAGCGTATCGATCAGATGCAGACCAAAGCCAAGGAACTGGAAAAAAAGATTCGGGCATACGAGCAAAAAGGACAAGCCGGTCTGGCAGAGGAATTGATTCAGTCGGCCAAGGAAAGGGATGGCGTGAAAATCGCCCTCGGTTCAACCTCGGGCCTCCAGCCGAATGACTTGCGCGGTCTCGCCGCTCAAGTTGGCAAAAGACTGGGCTCTTCCGTCGTGCTTCTGGCATCGGAAAAGGATGGCAAGTGCAGCTTAGTCTGTATTTGTTCATCCGATGCGGTCAAGAAAGGACACCAAGCGGGAAAATACTTGGGAGAGCTCGCCTCCGCCCTTGGAGGCAAGGGGGGCGGGAAACCGGATTTCGCGATGGGAGGGGCTCCCGCCGGAAAGGGGCTGGAGGATGCTCTTTCCAAACATTCCCTGCTTCAGTAAATCCCTCAAGTTTTATCCTTGAGACTGCGCATCTTGCTTCCCCCCGTTATGGCCGGTTGCGCTCAGCGCAACGCCATACCCGCAAAAATCGAGATCCAAAACAAGGCAGGGAACCTTCTACCTCCTGAAAAGTGCGACCCTTCCACACTTGGAGACTTGCCTGATGCCGAAAGGTCCGCCCTTTTCGCCCTTTCGCAATGGTGCGGAGGAAAACTGACTTCCTTTCTCCAGCTCGACCTCGAGCAAACTTCGGAATTATTGAAGATCCTTCACCAACAGGAATGTTTTTTCGCCGCCAACTCTCCGGAAATCACCATTCCCTGGGATAGCGGTGGATTGAAAGGCGTCACCGAATACCTTGGGCATGAAAAAAACAAGCCTCCCGCCTCACCCAAGCCTCGTATCAGAGAAATCGAAGGCGGTGAAGAAGGGCTTCCCGATGCAAGCATTCCCGACAAACCCGATTATAAAGGCCCACCGATTGAAGTGGAAGGTTCGACCGAATATTTACGGATCATTCTGCCCGGTTCGCAACATCCCGGATACGCTCAAGTCCTTTCCCTGATGAGAAAGTGGAACTTTATGCGTGACCGATCTCACCGGCACTGGTGGTGGTTGCGAGACCCATCCAAAGTCCTTGATTTCATTGCCTCCCATCAGGAGGACCTCGAACTGGACCATGATGCCGTCTTTACGGATAATTACCGCAAGCGCGTCGCGTCCATAGAAAAAGCGGTCTTTCGTACGGAGGCCACGGAAACCGGAGAGAACGCAGCAGTCAGAACCTGGATAGAAGCGGGAGATACGCCAACCGAAACGATCGAGCAAGCCTTGGCCACTGGTCGCAACCATTTCAAGCATGGTGAAAAGACCTTCCTTATCACCCCGGAACTCAAGGAAAAGGCAGCCAGAGTGCAAAGACGGGCTTCCGGTCAAGCGGATGCTCCTCTGCTCGCCCGGTCCAGTCATCCGGTCACACGCTTCCAATCACTATCTCTCGAGAGCTTTCTATCCGAAGAGGATCCTAGGTTCCGCCCGCCCGAGCAATGGAAAAAGCGAGCGATCGCTCTGGGTAATCTTTCATCCCTTCCCACCCCAAAAATGATGGATGGATTGGAAAAGACTCTGCGTCCATATCAGATTATGGGGGTCGGATGGATGACTCACCTTTTCGATAACGGCCTTGGAGGTATTCTTGCGGACGAAATGGGACTGGGCAAGACCTTGCAATCACTGGCATTTCTTTCCGTACTGAGAAAGCGTGGCGGGCCTGCTGGAACCTCTCTCGTCATCTGTCCCGCCACTCTCGTGGAAAATTGGAAACGCGAAGCTCTACGCTTCCTTCCAAGTTTTTCCGTTTACGCCCATCATGGGTCGAATCGGTCAAACTCCCCCTCGTTCCTTGGCAAGTTCGATCTGGTAATCACCTCCTACGGCACCCTCGTTCGTGATCTTGAATTATTCAGGGACTTTCCCTTGCTTTGTGTAATCGGGGACGAGGCGCAACACTTGAAGAATCGTCGTACTCAAAACGCCAAAGCGGCAGCGGCCCTAATATCAGAGGGTCGGATGCTCCTCACGGGAACCCCCATAGAAAACAGTGCATCCGACCTGCTTGCCTTGCTGGAATTCCTGCTTCCGGGAGCTCACCCAAGCCTTCCATCCGCAGCCCGTGGCGAGGAACGCATTTGGTACGAGCGCTTGATCATCCAGGAGGGAGCTCCTTACATCCTGCGCAGAACGAAGGTTGAGGTTGCTCCCGAACTTCCGCAAAAGATAGAACAGGTCCTGTATCTGGATCTTAACGAGGATCAGCGCGAACTCTACGAACAAACCCGCCGGTCGGCGGAGTGGGAACTTGATCAGCTGGCCAGCTCGGGCTCAGACGCTGGTGTCATGCGAATGAAAACCCTCACCCAACTCCTACGCTTGCGCCAGATCTGTTGCGATCCCCGATTGATCGATGCGGAGTTCGATCCCATCCGCTCCTGTAAGTTGCGGGCTTTTCGTGAACTACTTTACAATTGCCTGGAAAACGGCCATCGCATGCTTGTTTTTTCTCAATTTCGGAAAGTTCTAAAACTTCTCGAATCCGAACTCCAGGCATCATCGCTTTCGTATTGCTACCTTGATGGAACCTCCACCGACCGTATGGCTCAAGTCGATCGTTTCCAGGAAAATGATTCCATTCCCGTGTTTCTTATCTCGCTCAAGGCGGGGGGCACGGGTTTGAACCTTACCGGAGCGGACGTGGTTTTGCATTTCGACCCATGGTGGAATCCGGCAGCGGAATCCCAAGCAACCGACCGGGCTCATCGCATCGGGCAAAACCGAACGGTCAACGTTTACAAAATGATAACTTGTGGAACGGTGGAGGAAAAAGTGCTGCAACTTCAGGATGGCAAAAGAAAACTGCTCGAGCAGGTATTTGAGGAGGCGGAAGCATCCAACCTCTCTTTATCAGTGGGTGATCTTCGTGAATTGATTTGAGCCCCCCCTGCCCGACCAACCTTGAGCCTATGCGTTTGCGTTGACAATTATCGGCTGGCGATAGACAAGAGGATAAAGTCATGAAACCACGATCACTATTTTGCATTCTCCTCGTTAGTTGCACCCTTTGCCAAGCCAAGGCGAGACTGGGTAATTACTATTTTGGATTTGCCGTCGGGCGGGCCGAGTATCCCATGGCAATTACTGAAACGGTAACCGACAGCAACACCACCAGACAGGTTACCTCAATGAAAAAGTTGGACGGTGTTTCATTCGAGATTTCCCTCAACTTGCCAATATCCCTTTCGTCTGACCTTCATTTCAAGCTTGCGCGTAGCGATTTCAGTCATGGCAACCACTCGAGTCACCTAAATGAGGCAAAATTGGATTACCTTTACCGATTCAATCAGGTGGCGCGGGATTCTAGGTTATTCCTACCTTTTGTCGGTCTTGGCGTACAGTATGCCGAACTCAAGGGGAGCAAGGAAAAGTTCTATGCCAACGCCCAGACTGGAGCGGAATTCGTTCTCACCGATAGTTTGGTCTTCACTCCCCGCATCAGATACGTCAACTCGCTGCTTGACTACGCCATCAATGATTTTGAATTCGGAGCATCGATGACTTGGCTTGCTAGCAAGCGTCACGCATTAGCCTTGCGCTACAGCAAATCGGTTGACGCTCAGAATTATTTCGCTGGGTTGGAGTATCTATACTCCTGGAAATAATTCAGCTACAACTACCCGAGAACCCGAATTTCAGCCAAGCAGGCGGAACGTTTGTCCGAAGGTGATCAGATGGCGACTCTGACCCCGCGCCTCAGATAAGCTGGTACGTCAAGGTCTTCCCCCTCGTACATGTTACGACTGGGAAGATCATCGAAAATCCCACGCTGGTTCGCTGCGTCCATGAAAGGAAAGGTGTTCTGCTCCAGAGGTTGACTGTCTTTTTTCTTTCCAGTCTTGGCTTGGGAGGAGTCCGTTGATTTACTTTCCTTAGTCTTGAGTCTGGATGGATGGGAAAGTTTTGGCTGGACGGTGGACACAAACAATTGATCGGAAGCGGGCGCAACGTCCGCGACAACCGACACGGTGCCCATGTCTGCGGCTCCGAGCACCATAATTCTTACTTCATCACCCAGATTTTCATCAACGTGAGCGCCAAAGACCACGCGATCGCCGGCCTTGAAGGCGTTTCGTATTTCTTCGGAGGTTGCGTGCAAAGCGGACATTCCAAGCCCTGGCCCGCCATTGATGAAGATAAGCAATATATCAGCCGACTTGGATATTTCGGGCAGGTGCAGCATCGGACATACAAGCAGTTCTCTCATAGCCTCCCTTAAACCGTCCTTCCCCTTGCCTTTTCCATACCCGAAAAGAGTCCTTCCGGTACGACCGCCGAACGCCTGGCGCAGGTGGGCGAAATCAACGTCGATCATGCCTTTCTTGAATATCAGGCTGCAAATTGCTGAAATTCCACGGCTCACGTTTCGACCCGCTTCGGCGAAGCATTCCAAGGCGGTGGCATCGGGTCCTCCGATTTGCAACAGGGAATCGTTGGGTAGAGGAACCACCGCGTTGGCGTGTTTACGCAACTCCTCCAAACTTTCCTGAGCCTGAGCGTGCCTGAATTTTTCCCAACTGAACGGCATGGGCGCAAATGCGAATACCAAAGCCCCTAGATCACGGGCCAAACGAGCGACCACCGGAGCTACTCCTCCACCGGTGCCACCTCCAAGCCCTGCCAGCAAGAAGACCAAGTCCACGCCGTCCAACCTTTCACGCAACTTGTCCTTTTCCTCCTCGATCGCCCGGCGCGCCAAGTTGAGGTCCCCTCCCGTCCCCATGCCCCGGGTGTGTCGGCGACCGAAGGATAATTTCGAAGAGGATAGAGAATCCGCCAGGGCACGGGCGTCCACGTCGATGACCATATTTTCCACCATGTCAAAATTATCGAAACGCAATCCATCGACCAAGGATATGCCGGCGCCGCCCACCCCAATGACCATGGCCCTTAGACCAGCGGGCTCGGTAAATGAGGGATTGTTCACTTGTTCGAATAAGTTTTCCTGTGCCATGATCGGATGTGGTTGAGTGTTTTTCGTCTCTTGATTCTTTTCAAATTGAAATCTTTGTTCAGATACCCAGCAAACCTCCGAGCTTTCTAATGATTCCCGATTTTGCATCCTCTTTGGGTTGCCCGGGAAGTCCGTGATCTTCCAGACCGTAGTGGAGCAATCCAAGAACGGTCGCATTTTCAGGCTGAGCGAGTTCCTTCCCTATGCCAGCAGGGAAAATTCCTTTGCGGGCGGGCACACCAAGCACCTTGGAAGCAAGCTGTTCGATTCCTGGCAGACGCGCCCCCCCACCCGTAAGCACAACCCCGCCACCTAATTGCTCGGGATTCAACAAATTACCCAGTTCCCTGGAAATTATCTCGAATAATTCGACCACTCGCACGTGAATCACGTCCGATATGGCCTTGCGGGGTACCGAACGATCTCCAATCGTCTTGTCCCCGATTATCCATACCTTCTCACTTTGGTCAGCCGGGTCGGATTGTGCCTTGCCATGATCGAGTTTCATTTTCTCAGCATACGGTTCAAGGATACGCAACCCCATGGAGAGATCACCCGTGACATGATCGCCTCCCACCGGAATGACTCCGGTGTAGGCGACGTGTCCACCACGATAAAGGGCGACGTCGGTCACACCTGCACCCAGATCAATAACCAGAACTCCCGCTCTTCTAAGGTCCGGTCCCGCGACCAAAGTGGAAGATGCGATTGAAGAAAGAATCAGATGCTCGACTTCCAAACCATAGTTGTAGGCAACGTCCAGATTCATCCTGATGGAGGAATCGTTGCCTTCGATCGCCCAGTATACGATTTCAATCTTTTGACCGTACATACCGATAGGATCATCTACCGGTTTGCCATCCAACAGGATGGGCATGCGTACGTAATGCACGTAGCATCTACCCTTGTCCGATTCCCTCCGCTTGGCCTCATCTGCAGCTCTTTGCACGTCACCTACGGATACTCGACCATCTGCCGAGGAGACGTTGGCGCTCGCCCTAAGCACACTTCCCCTGAGATGGGCTCCGGTTTGGGCCAGATAGATGGAGTCTACGGTCGTACCGGACATTTTTTCCGCTTCCTCAAGGGCACTGTGTACGCTGGATGCAACTTTCCTGAAATCCATGATTTCACCCTTGCGCATACCTTCGTTGGGACGAGTTGCCATCCCGACGACACTGAGTGACTTGTTGTCGGAAACTTCTCCAATGAGAGCCTTGGCCTTTGAAGTTCCTATTTCTACTGCGCCTATGATCTTGCTCATTCGTTCATTGGGTCATGGGTTGTTCATTTTTAGGTCCGGACCATTCAAATCTTGGCAAAAACCGAACGGTCGTGCGAAAGATCGATCGATTCGATTCTAGGGGCCTTTGCAAACCTTGGTTCCATCAATAAATATCTCAGACGTTTCATCTGTTCTGCGTATCCACCCGGAGAAAACCTTATCCGGCCAACTCTTTTGGACTGTACCATCACGTGGGCGCCTGGATCGGACTCATCCGGACGCTCGTATGAAACGACTCGCCAGTCGCGGTATAGATCGGGATATTCCCTGCGGGCTAGTTCCAGCAGCGGTGACACCTGTCCCATGCCGGACAATTTCTCATATCCATCATTCTCCGCGTTCCTGCTGAGTAACTTTGGACTTACCTGAAGGGATGGGAGCAGGGCAAGTCGAGAAGGCGAGTACTGCTGACCAAGAAACAAGCTACCATCCGTGGAGACGAGCCAATCCTGAAACTTCTTTTCAGCGTCTCGCATCCGCAAGACCAGTACAGGTTGGAGTTCTTCGACCGAAACACGCAGGGTGGATGGAAACTCACGGGCTATTTGAACGGTAACGATTTGCTCTTCCTCGAGCAAGTTATCGTGCAACTCCTCGAGGTTTACGTCCATCAGGGTACGGTTGCGCACGGGACCGAACCAATTCCTGAACCATCTTTCGTTCAAACTGCCATCCGTTTGGAAGCGTATGTCATGGATGGTCGGCCCGATTCCATCAAACTTCAGAATTCCGGAGGGATGGGCATGGGAACCTTGTTTTGACAGAAATCCAACCAGTCCGATCAGACCGAGGACGACCATGAGTGAAAACAACTTCAGACCGAGTTGACCTCTCTTTCGCAAGACGGATCTCGAGCCCGATCGGCGGGTTGACTTGGGGGTAAGATCCTTCCAACTGGAAGGCAGGGAAAAGTCCGGTGTCTTTTTCTTCGGCATGAATCAGGCGGCGTGGCAGTTGTAGGTTTGATTTTTGTAATGAAAGCGTTCGATGGCCGGATCAATCAACCGGCGGCAAAGTTTATCGAAATCATATCCCGAACAGGAAGCGCTCTTTGGAAGAAGACTGGTCTGCGTCAATCCAGGCAGGGTGTTGATTTCAAGAAAATGAGCATGCCCATCCTCACAAATCATAAAGTCAATCCGGGAAAAATCACGACACTTGCAGGCATCGTAGGCAGATCTGGCAAACGCTTTGATTTCCCTCTCCAGTTCATCATCGATAACGGCAGGAAAACGATACTCGGTGGATCCGGGTTGGTACTTGCGTTCATAATCGTAAACTCCGCCAACTGGAATCACTTCGACCACGCCCATGGCATGGTTGTCGAGCATGCCGATGGTCACTTCCCTGCCAATGACCCGTTTTTCAAGCATCCATCCGCCAGGAGCAAGACCACTCAGAGCATCCTTCAGATCACGAAGGCCACAAATCATGCGCAGATAAACACTGCTTCCCTGATCAATGGGCTTGAGTACGATCTCTCTACCTAGATGTGAGATGATTTCCTCCGGATTACAATCCTTTGGATCAGAGAAATCAATACTTGGACAAACGCGAACTCCGTCAGTCGAAACCATCTCCTTGGCCAATCTTTTGTTCATGCACAACCTACTGGAAGCGGATTGACTCCCCGCATACTCGAACCCCGCTTCTTCAAGAAGGGTCTGCAATCCTCCATCCTCTCCAAAGGTTCCATGAATCACGGGGAACACTACGTCTTGATTCGCGTCGATTTCCTCGGGCAAGCGATCTTGAGTCAATTCGATCAGACGGGCGTCTAGAGAGCGCCGCAGAGATTCGTAAAGCGCATTTCCGGATGAAATGGATACGTTTCTTTCGGGTCCGGTTCCACCGGAAAGAATCACGACTCTGGGCATTTTTTTCATCAATATTCTGTATTAAATTTCAATTCATGAAAGAAACTGGTCCCAGGACTTGCCCAGAACGTTTACTTCCGGTTCAAGCAGCAATCCGTGCGATTGCTTGACTCGTTCTCGCACTTTGAGGATCAGATTGATTACTTCGGTTGCGGTGGCATCGCCCCGGTTGAGGATAAAATTGGCATGCAAGTCCGAAATGATGGCGCCGCCTTCGCTTTTCCCCTTGAGTCCAGCTTGATCAATCAACCAGCCGGCGGATCGTTCGTCCGGATTTCTAAAAACACAACCCGAACTGGCCTCTCGCGGTTGTGATTTTCTTCTAGCCTGGGCCAAAGCATCGATCACCTTGCGTATTTCCTGATGCCTTGCCCGTCCTTCGCCTTTAAGTTTCGCCCGCAAGGCAATTCCTTCATAAGCCTCCTTGCAATAGCGATAACCCACCTCCAGTTCATTCCCAGGAATTTCCTGAATCTTACCGTCGGGCATTAAAAAACTCACCCACTCGACCAAGTCGAAGGTTTCCCAACCCATGGCCCCTGCATTCATCCTCAGGGCCCCGCCAAGCGTACCGGGTATACCTTCGAGAAATTCGTATCCCTGCATTCCCTTTTTACAGGCAAACTTACAGATATCCTTGAGCTTTGCCCCGGCTCCCACAACCAGACAATCCTCATCCCGTAGTTCGATCGAGTTCCAAAACTTTCCACGCAAACGGAGAACGAGTCCGCCAAATCCTTCGTCAGGCACGATCAGATTGGATCCTCTTCCCATCATCACCCTCGGCAATTCATAAAGAGAGCAAGCTTCCACCAGAGAACGCAAATCCTCCGTATTGGCAGGTTCGGCATACCATCGGGCGCTCCCACCCACGCCCATCGTGGTCATCGCCCCAATCGGATGATCCGGTGACAAAATGGAATCGCCGCACAATCGATTTTTCAAAAATTTGCCGAAGGCAAGTCCCTTGTCGGCACGTCCATGCTCCCACGCGGCCAGAGCTCGCGCCCATGTCTCTATATTTCCGGCCCCGACAAAAAGGATCTGGTCATTCGGGAGTTCGTTATTTCTCCGCTTCAACGCCCTGCGCAAATCCGCAAAGTGGTGGTAAATTCTTGTGTCCTCCCTTAATCGGGGCGGTAGATATCCCGTGAGGGCTTCGACCGATCCGTCTGGATCGAATTCCTCGAATGCGGAATAGGTGGGCAAAAGGTGCAATTCATCGGCGCATCCCAATTCTTCGGCGAACCCGGCCGCCAGACTCCGAGTTCGTGAATAGCGGTGGGGTTGAAAGACGACCTTCATCGAACGAGAGGGAGAGATTTTGCGCCTGTGCTCCAGAAACGAACGGATTTCGGTGGGATGATGGGCATAGTCCTCTACCACGGACCTGGACTCATCCTCAAACAGGATGGACTGCCTTCTGTCCATTCCCGGAAATTCATCAAAGTCAAGATCCCCGATGGACAAACCCAATGCACAAGCGAGGGCTTCGACCGCCCGTTGATTCGAGAGAAGGAACTGATGCGGAGCGACAGGGGGCTTGTATTCAATCACTCGAACCCCTGACGTATCTTTGGCCAGGGAGAGCAAAGGCTCAGTGACCGGACAGACGATGCAATCCTTGGTTCGGTTGAAAAGACCCTGCAAAGTACGGGAAAACGATGCATCGTCGACATAACGGTCGACATGATCCCAATCACAATTCAACGCCAGCGTTATCGTTGGATGGAAATCATCGATCGTACCATCACTCTCATCGACTTCAAGCAAGACCCAGGGCGACTTCCCTTCGTATTTACCCGAAGGGAATTCAGTATCGTTGAACTGGGCCCCGACAAGATAGGAGATTGGGAAATTCAACCTGTTCAAAGCCCAGGCCAGGCGTCCGCTTACACTCGTCTTGCCGTGACTGCCAACCACCGCAATCACCCGTTTTCGCTTGAGTATGGCGGCAAGAAATTCGCCCCTGCGCAATACCGGCACCTCAAGGGCTTCCCAGCGGGTGACCAATGGGTCATCAATGGGAATGGCGCTTGAGCGGATCACACAATCGGGCCGAAGGATCGTTTCCGGTTCATGAAGAATATGCACGCCCGCCTGAACCAATCTTGTACGCAATGGTTCACGGAATTGATGATCGAAAGCTTCCACGCGCACCCCGGCTCCTCTCAAATAAAGAGCGAGGGGAACCATGCCCATTCCACCAGCTCCGAGCAGAAGCGCTTTTTTCGGCCTTTTCATGCAAAAACCTCCCCGAAATCTGCCTGTACCTGTGAGGATTTACGACCTTTCAAGGATTGCAGGAGGTCGGTGGCAAGGGAGGAAGCAACGTCCCCGGTGTCCATGGCAAACAGGTTCCTACGAATAATGGCCCTGAATTCCTCATTGAACATCAATTCACGAACCTCTCCGATCAATCGATCGGAAATCATCTCTTGTTCGCACACGACACCCCCACCCTTGCTTTCCAAAAATCTTGCGTTATGCGTCTGATGATCATCCGCAGCATGGGGATAAGGAACCATGATAACAGGCACCCTGCACTTGATGATTTCCGCCAATGAACCGGCGCCAGCCCGGCTGATGACCAGGTTGGCCGCGGAAAGCAAAACTTCCATCTGATCGGTAAAGGGAACGAATCGACTGGTAACGGTATCGCCGATCTGATTCTGCAACTGCATGACCCCCGAACTTTCCTTGTTCATACCGGTCACGCAGTAGGTCGATATTCCGTCCTGGGCAAGACATTCGATATTTTCCTTCACCCATTCGTTCAAAGCAGTGGCTCCCTGACTGCCGCCTAATACGACCAGGAGCTTGTCACTCATTGAAACACCCAACCGACGACGAGCCCGTTCCATGGGCATTCGACGAAAATCCTGCCGTAACGGATATCCGAGATAAAAGCTTTTCTCGAATGGCACGCCATCCACTCTTAAACCTTCGGGCAGATACACACGATCCGCCCGTTTGGCGAGAAAACGGACGGCCTTGCCGATCTTTCGGTTAGATTCGTGCAAATACAGGGGAATGCCAAGAGTTCTGGCAGCGAGCGCAGGTCCGAGAGTGGAAAATCCTCCAAACCCCACAAGCACGTCGGCATTTACCTTTTTATAGAAGGACCGAGATTGCAAGAAGGCTTGGATCAGTTGTTTGAAGAACCTCAGTAGACCGAATACGTGCCGGGAAAAAGGGGCTCCGGGCATTGGAACGAAACTCATCTTGCGATACTTCGAGGAAAGTCGGGAATCCACCTGCTTCCGACTGATGAACAACCAACAGGGACATCCCTTCTCTTCAAGCGCTTGGGCCAAGGCGATTCCAGGCGTCAGATGACCGCCCGTACCTCCGCATGCAATGACCACGTTCCTCATAATTCGCGCGCAGAGATTGGATCGGGTTGGTCGAGCCTTCTCAAAACGTTGATGATCAGTCCGACCAACACAAAAACGACGACGAGATTGGAACCGCCGTAACTGATGAAAGGAAGGGACATGCCCTTCGTTGGCAAGGAGCCCGTGACCACTCCCATATTGATAATAGCCTGAAAGGTAACGAAAAGCAGGGCTCCCATCGCGAGCAAATAATCGTAAAGTCGGGGTATTCTTCGTAATTTCCAACTGGAAAGACCGAAGATCAGAAGAAAACAAACCACTATGCCAAGGGTAAAGATCAGGCCTAGTTCCTCCCCAATTACCGGAAAGATGAAATCGGTGTGAGCCTCGGGTAAAAAGTGCATCTGTTGCCTGCCCATTCCCAGACCGACTCCATCCAATCCACCAACCCCGAATGCCAGCATACCCTGCCACAACTGGTAGGCGCTGTCGTTTGCATTCGCCTCAACGTCAAGAAACGAGGTTACCCTTCGGATACGAACGGGATCAAAATAGACGAGCAAGGAAAAAGCCGAAACCGCGAGTCCGGCAACTGGCAACAACCACTTGAGACTGGTACCTGCCTGAAACATCAGGGTTGCCCCGACCGCCCCACAAAGAAAACTTGTCCCGAAATCAGGTTGCAGAATGATCAAACCGCAAATCAAGCCCAGCCAGGCGGAAGGTATGGCAAATCCATCGAGGAACCCGTGCAAGGTTCTTTGTTTGAGCGCAAAATAATGGGCGCAACCAAGGACCAGTCCGATCTTGGCGAATTCCGATGGTTGTATGCGCAGAGGCCCCAGTCCAATCCACCGCTGAGCGCCGTTCACCTTTACTCCGATACCGGGAACCAAAGTTAGAACCAGTCCGAGAATGCACAGGAACAGCAACATGGGCGTTCGCTTGCGCAACCATTCCAGATTCACGAGTGCGGCAACGCCACCGGTTCCAAGGGCAATCGCCAACCACACCGCTTGTTTTGCAAGTAAATCCTGGGCTCCACGAACGGCCCCGGCGCTGAAGAGCATAACCAATCCAACCGTGGTCAGGCACAACGCCACAATCACCAAAAACATGGTGACCCATCCGGAGCTGCGTAAGAAAGGCTGTTCTATCGCAACCCTGTCCACACTATTTCGTACACACCCATAAAATTCATCCCGCCATCATTCGATTCAAGGGGATGCTGGAACGTCTATGATTGGTCGTTCCGCATCGGTTGATTCGTTAAAAAAGTCCTGCAAGGAAGCGCCTCCCTGATCTGGAGAAATCTTCGGTTCTTCCACCGCTTCGGAAATTGCCGGTTGCGCCCTGCCCGACTCTCCCGGTGAAACGATCAAGGACTGCCCAACCTTGATCAGGCCGGGATTGGACAATCCGTTCCAATCCATGATTTGAGATACGCTGACTCCGTAAATCGAAGCGATCCGGGAAAGATTCTCTCCTCTTAGAACCAGATGAGTGAGGGATCCGGGAGGAGCCACCCGGTTTTCAGTAATCTCCGGTTCCGTTGACTCGGAGCCCGAACCACCCGGGATAACGAGTTTTTGACCGGGACGGATAACGGATGAGAGGGACAATCCGTTTGCCTGGAGCAATTGTGAAAGTTTGACGTCATGCTTACGGGCAATACGGGAGAGCGTGTCCCCAGTCTGAACCGTATAATCAGGGCCTTCCGTTCCGGACAATGCAACCTGCGGCTGGGTCGCTAACGCAGTGCTTGAAGAACTTCTTCCGGTCGATGGAATCATAACTTCCTGCCCGATCGACAGACGTCCGTTCTTATTTAGATTTGGATTGGCATCGAGCAGATCGGCTAGTGAAATTCCGTTTTTCCGGGCAATCCCCCACAAAGTATCCCCGCGCTCGATCTTATACACCGCCATATCCCTAGGTTTCAAGTCGATCGGCCTGGGACCGGAATCCTGGGGTACAATGATCGGGGAGACCGGACCGGCAGTGGTGGGAGCGCGCTCTTCAGGGACGATCAATTCCCCAGGTCCCGGTCGGGTCGGAGAGGCAAACTCATCCGCAGGTATGCCTCCAGGCTTGCGAAATTTCCGCTCCGGTTCAACCGAAGGAACCGCTTGGTTGAACGACTGGTCGGGTTCCACGCTATTATTGGCCTCTTCGGCCTTGGTCTCCGGGCGAACCCCGGCGGTTTGGCAACTTGGTTGAAACATCACCAATAGAATGACCCCTACGTGTAGGGAAAGTACGATGCTGAAAACCTTGGTTATTTTCATGATTATCTTCCTGTCTGTTGTGCGAACTTGTTGAAAGATACTTGCGTATCCCCTTCTAGAGCATTCTTCAAATCCAAAACTATTTTTTCAAAGGAATTCCCGCGTTCGGCATATCCCGAATATCCGTCAAAACTTGAAAACCCTGGGCTGAACAGAACTTCAGTCGCCCGACTTGCCCTTGCATGGCACTGTTCCACGGCATCCTTGAGATTGTGGCAAAGCATGGACCACGTCCCCCTTTGCTCGAATGCCTCGTGCAGGGATCTTCCGGACTCTCCAAAGAGAAATGCTTTCTCGACGTAAGGAATCAGACCTGTGACGAAAGTCGATGGGTCTTCTCCTTTGCCCTTCCCACCTCCAATCCAAAAAATCTTACGGGCAAAATTTTTACAGGCCGCAACTACCGAAGAGAGATTCGTTGATTTTGAATCGTTCCAAAACGCGACCCCCTGCACGGTTGTCTGCATTTTTTTCAAGCGGTGATCTTCAGGACGGTAATTCTTTGCGTATCGGAAAAAGGACTTCATATCCATTCCACGCTTGCGGAACCACTCATGCACGAGAGCGAGGTTCTCCAACTGTGGAAATTGTACGAGAAAATGTCGGTTATCAAACGGCACCATTTTCCGGTCGAACGAATCAATTACGCTTACTTCCTCAGGCAACTTGAAGTTGAATCGCCGGGCAGCATCCACGACCGAACGTCCAACGAATACCTCTGTACTCGAACAAATTTCCACCAACCTATACTTTGCTCTGAAATATTCTTTCAGATTACCATGATAATCCAGATGATCGGTGTCAAAATTCGTCCATATCACACCACTCGGCCGCAAATATCGAAGGGTTCCGGCCTGGAACGAACTTGTCTCCAGGTAAACCTCCGTGGATTCGCTCAGTCCATCCGCAAGTAACTGGCACAGAGGAACCCCAAGGTTTCCACCCGCAACCACTGAATGACCCGCTTCAGTGGCCACGTGAGCCAGCAAGGTGGTAACACTCGTCTTCCCGTTCGTTCCGGTTACGGCAACGATCTTATGGTTTCTCAGGAACAGAGCGCCAAGATCGGGTTCACTCAACACCTTCTTGCCTGCATTCTCCGCCAACTTGATCCATGCATGATCGGGCGGAAAGCCCGGACTTGCGACCACGAATGAACAAGCCCGGACGTCCGCGTGGGCGAAAGTCCGGTCCCGTTCATCGTACGTTTTATTCATCCATTCCATCCGATCGAGCAGATTTTTTACTGCCTGTCCACTCGTACCCGCGCCAAGAATTGCAACCCGCCTGGGCTTCGAATTCTCAAACTCATATCGTAAATCCATCACCTCACCTTATTTTCAGGGTGGCCAAGCCAATCAGGGCAAAGAGAAGTGAGAGTATCCAGAAACGTATGACGACCTTTGTTTCCTTCCAACCCTTCAGTTCGAAATGATGATGAATCGGAGACATCCGAAAAATTCTTTTTCCGCGGGTCTTGAAGGATGTCACTTGCAGAATCACAGACCCTGCTTCCATCACAAACACTCCTCCGACGATGATCAGCGTAAGGGGTTGATGGATCATCAGGGCAACTACCCCGACCAACCCACCGATTGCCAGAGATCCGGTATCTCCCATGAAAACTTCGGCAGGATGGGCGTTGTACCAAAGAAAGGCTAGACTTCCACCTAGCAAAGCGGCGCAAAGCACGGTCAGTTCTCCTGTTCCAGGAACCGAACTGATTTTTAGATAATCCGCAATGATTACGTTTCCCGCCGCATACGCCATGATGCCGTAGGTCAGAGCGACCGTAACCGTACAACCGATTGCCAGTCCATCCAGACCATCGGTCAAATTGATTGCGTTGCTCGAACCGCACAGGGTGATGAAGAAAAACGGAACGATCAGAGCCATGGACATGATGGGAGGGGAAGATTCCGCCGGATAACTGTAAAAGGGAACCCAGAATTCCCTCATCTTGTTTGCGCTGTCCAGAATCGTGCCGTTTGTTCCGGTTAAAAATTCTCCAAACGGACCGAGAAGCATGCCCACCACGCACAATGCGGTCAGAAGTTGTCCGAGTAGTTTCAATTTTCCTGGCAACCCCTTGCTGTTGCTCTTGGCAACCTTCAGATAATCGTCCGCAAATCCGACCAGGGTAAGCATGGAATATGCCACTAAGGCCGTAAGCAGATACACGTTCGGCTCCGCCCACAACAAGGCGCTCAAAGTTACGGACAAATAGATCAGGGCTCCGCCCATTGTTGGTGTTTTCGCCTTCGACTCGTGGAGATCCGCAAGTTTCCCAACCTCTTTCTTGTCCCGAAACGCCTGACGGGCACCTATCGAACGGAGAGCGCAAATCACACGCGGACCCAATACAAACCCAATCAACAAGGCTGTGATTCCAGCTCCCACGGAGCGCACCGATAT
>JAYOWQ010000005.1:36664-62806 GCA_038152055.1 Opitutales bacterium
CCGATCTGAACTGAAAGAGACGAAACGGACCGAACCAATCCTCGTAGAACTGCAAATAACTCAACATTCCGCATGATCCTGAATCTGCTTATTTTCAATTGCCCACGAGGGCACCAATTTCTCGAGCTGATTGGACCGACTACCCTTGAAAAGAACGTTTCCTTCAAAGTCCTCAACCACCGGCCTGGCGGCTTCCAAGTCACTGAGCACAAGTATTTGCTCCTCATTGGCCCCGGAGGAAAGCAAACCGGGAGCCATCCATGCCGCTTTTTCTCCTACCAAAGTAACCATGTCCGCGGAATCCAGAACTATGCGGGATCCGGTTTTCTCATGAAGAAGGCGACCGTCATCTCCCAGTTCTTCCATGCCCCCAAGGACAAGCAATTTCCTGCGGCCCTTGCTGAAACTCCGGAAGAACGCAATCGAATCTTCCATCGATGCAGGATTCGCATTGTAACAATCAACGAAATATTCGCACCCTCGGCCATGCAGGCGAGAACCACGCAAGGCCGAGGGGCTGTATTGGGGCAGGCATTCGAAAATCCTGTTATCGTTGACTCCAAGTATGGAAGCGGCCAATGCGGCCAATGCGAGGTTGCTGGCCATTCCTTCCGACACTTTCGGAAGTCTTAATTGCATGACCGGAGACTCATGTCGCCAAATCTTGAGCGCGCATGAGTCCCCGGTATCGTTTGTTTCAGTCGAAAGTTCGTAAAACGCTTCATTTGATCGACATCCGCGGACTGGTTCGGGACCACTTTTCAAAACCAGAAAATTCTTGTTGGTTCCGGTCGCCCTTACGAATGCAGGATAGGCCATGCATGATTCGGGAAATATCGCCAGGGCGCCGGAACGGGCTTCCGTCCATAGTTTTATTTTTTCTTCAGCGACTCCTTCAACACTGCCAAGTCCTTCCAAGTGAGAGGCTCCGATCATGGTTATGATCACCATGTCAGGCTGAATCATGGATTGTAAAACGGACATCTCCCCGATTTGGTTGATTCCAGCCTCGACAACCGCAAATTTATGTTTTTCCGGATCGATCCTGGTGAGAGTCAGAGGCACTCCTAATTCGTTGTTGAGATTTCCCTTGGTACAGAGAGCTCCTTCGAGCATTTTCCCGAGGGCTTCCTTTGTAGAGGTCTTGCCACAACTTCCAGTAACCGCAACTACCGGGCCATCAAAGTTTTTTCTGTGAGCAATGGCAATTTCCTGAAAAGCGGAGATTGTATCATCGACCAATAATTGAGGAAGGGTACCGCCCGGGCAAAGGTGATCGACCAGGGCTCCTGCAGCCCCCCTTTCCGCAGCCTGACCCACAAAATCATGCCCGTCACGATTCGCGCGCAAGGCTACGAACAATTCACCCCGTTCTATGATCCGGGCATCGATCGAGAATCCTGAAGGCTGATCATCGGGCTCTTGATTCCAACTGCCCTTCGACCATCTTGCCAATCTAGCTGGATCAAAAAATGGCATTATCCAATGACCAGCTTCGCATCGAGTAATTCGGCCGCCACCAAGCGATCGTCAAATGGAATGGCGGTATAGTTGACTTCCTGAAAAGTTTCATGTCCCTTGCCGGCAATCAATACGCAATCACCCTCCTGGGCCTGATCCAGAATCATGCTGATCGCTCTCCTTCTATCCTCGATGAATTTTAGATCCGCTTCCTTGGAGACACCCTTTTTCATATCCCTGAAAATGGACTCGATCGACTCACCCCTGGGATTGTCCGAGGTTGCAATCGAGCTATCGGCTCCAGCGCATGCTACCCGGGTCATTTCCAGACGCTTTCCACGATCTCTTTCACCCCCGCATCCGAAAACCAAACGAACCTTTCCCTTGGTACATTCCTTCAACATTCCCAAAGCGTTCCGAAGGGCGTCGGGAGTATGTGCATAATCAACGACAACCCGGTAATTCTGTCCACGATCGACGGTTTCCATCCGGCCGTCCACGCCTCCAAAGGAAGAAAGTTTACGAATCGAATCAGGCACCGACCGCCCAAGAGCGTGTACGATGGCAAACGAAGCCAGCGCGTTCATCACGTTATACCTTCCGATCAACGGACTGGTCACAACCAATGAACCAGCCGGACTTTCCATCATGAATTTCGAACCATGCACGTCCATGGACAAACCGGTCGCTCGAAAATCATTTCCATCTCCGAACCCAAAGGTCAGAGCCCTGGCTTGAGGAGGCAGTTCCTCCAGCAAACGTCTACCGTAGGGACAATCCCCGTTTATCACAACCACCCTAGGCAATGATCCGTTGGATCCATTGAAAAGTTTTCGTTTTTCACGGAAATACGCTTCCATGTTGCCGTGATAATCCAAATGGTCCCTCGTCAAATTCAGAAATGCGGCCACTTCCAGGTTCAATCCGGCTACCCTCGACTGATGAATGCCGTGCGAACTTACCTCCATGACGGCTTCCGAACATCCGCCTGCCAGCATATTGCGCAAAAGGGCGTATAGATCGGATGCTTCGGGTGTTGTTTTGTAGGATGGAACCACCCGATCTCCTAAATGATACTTGATCGTCCCCACAAGTCCGACCGGACGGGCCGGGGCTTCGAGCAAATGTCTCGCAAGGGTGGATACGGTAGTCTTTCCATTCGTACCGGTCACTCCAATCACCTTCAACACCTCGTCCGGAGAATTATGATACCGCTTGGAAAATTTCGCCAGAGCCACCCGAGCATCCTTTACCTTTACCCTCACCGCTCCGTGAGGAATCTTCACTTCCTCACAATCCGTTACGATTACCTGCGCTCCACGTTTAACGGCTTCCTGCAGATGCTCGTTACCATTAGTCCTCAGACCGGGAAGAGCGAAAAACGCGGAGCCAGGTGTCACTCTTCGGCTATCGGAACATATACCGCTCAACCTCAAGTCTCCTCGACTTTTGGCGTAGTCCGCCTCTCTTCCAGCTAAATCACGCAAATCCATTCTTGCGGACATGCGGGACCTTACGTTTTCAATCGTTTCGGTGTTATTGTCTTGGGCTATCATTTGTACGAAGCTTAAAGGTTTTCCTTTGGTTTCTTATTCACCTCATGAAAGGTCAGTTCGCTATCCATCGGCTTGATGCCCATGTAAGCGATGATTTTTCTTGCGACCTGCTGAAAGGCAGGGCCGGCCACACTGCCACCATATCCCAGTCTGCCCCTGGACATATTTGGTTCGTCCACCATTACGGTTATGGCTATCACCGGATCTTCCGCTGGCAGATACCCGCAAAACGATGCAACGTGATGACGGTTTGAATATCTTCCGTCTATGATTTTTTGGGTCGTACCTGTCTTGCCGGCTATATCAAAACCCTTGATACGCGCACGGGCGGCAGTACCCTCCGGCCCCACTACCGACACCAACATTTCAGTCATTACTCTGGCGACGTCCTCCCGCACCACCCGTCTTACCGGTTTTGGTCTGAAATTTACCACCGTCTTGCCATCCTTGTCATAAACCCTTCGTATCAGGCTTGGTTGCATCAGAATACCCCGGTTGGCAATGGCGCTCATCGCAGAATGTACCTGCATGGCGGAAACCGCTACCGCATGCCCCATTGGCAATCGTGTAATCGTCAGTCCGTCCCACTTGCCAGGATGGTGAAGCATGCCACTTCTTTCACCAACCAGTCCAACACCCGTACTTTCTCCGAATCCGAACAACCTTGAATATTCATACAAACGAGACGCTCCCAACTTGATCCCCAACTGGGCGGCGCCCCGATTACTCGACTTTTGCACGACTTCCCGTAAACTTATTCGTCCAAGGGGATGATGATCACTGGGTAATCTTCTGGTTTTATTACCCGCTTCATAGGTCGCAACCGAACAGTCGACAATATCGTCCGCTTCGATCAACCTTTCGTTCAATGCACCCCCCACGGCCACGATTTTGTAAGTGGAGCCAGGTTCATACAGGTCCGTAATCGCCCGATTCCTCTGGTTTTCCAAAGGAGACTCGCCGTATAGATTCGGATCGAAGGTCGGAACGTTGCCAAGGGCGAGAATTTCTCCGGTTTTTGGAGAGGTTACAATGATACTGGCGCTGAGCGGCTCATATTCCTCGGTAATTTTGCGGAGTTCCGTTTCCACGATTTCCTGAACCATCCGATCCAAAGTCAATTCAACGTTCAATCCATCATTTGCCGAAACCTCCAATGAGCGGTATTGAGGCATCTCCCTCCTTCTTCCATCCCTCTCGCTTTCGCGCCATCCGTCCTGACCCTTCAGGTAATAATCCGTAAGCAACTCGACTCCCATGCAAGGATTTCCCTCCGCGTTTAGGTACCCTAAGACGTGAGATGCAAGGGACTGGTTCGGATAAAGACGCGAATGCTTGTAATTACCATACACCCCATCGATCTTCAGCGACTTCATTTTGCGATAGGTGGATTCATCCACTTCATCTTTCAGTTTCACCCATCTTACAAGTCTGATTGATTCTCCGCTTTCACCGGAATGACCAACTTTCCTGTTCGCCGCCTGTACGATCACTTCACGCTCAATCCCCAGAAGCCTGGCCAACTCGGGAAATTTTTCACGATCCCCGTCCTTGATCGACTGCGGATCCATTCCAACCACAACCACGGATCTGGAAGTTGCGAGTAAATTCCCCTTTCGATCAACCACGTCACCCCTCCTTGCGGATTCGGGTATGAAGTTCTTGCGGGCATTTAATGCAAACCGTTCGAACTTGTCGGAACTTACAACCTGCAAGTGAAAAAGCCTGCCCCCCAGAGAACCGAAGGTGAGAAGGATGGCGAAGAAAACGAAGTAGAAGCGATACGGCGAGATGAAGACGTTTTTCATCTACCGATTATCCGCCAAGGCGGAATTTTGATATTTTCTCCAGTTTTGACTGGGCAGATCAGCCCCAAGCCTTGAAATCATCTCCCTTGAACTGACGTGTATGGTCTTGGCGCTCGCGGGCATGCTCAACCTTCCCGACACCATGCTTGCAAGCATGGAAGGGCGCATCAACTTGGATCGTTGCCCACGGAGTTCGCGCAATTCACGCGCCACCATCTCACGTTCATCCTCCATACGACTGCAATTTTTGGCGGTGGCGGATATTTCCATCCTCAACCAAACAATCGATATGGCGCCACCGCCAAAAAGGAAGACTGCAAGAATCATGACCATCCACCACACCCTTTTCATGATTCCTACAGTTCTTCCTCCCTCGTCTTTTTCAAAATTCTCAACCTGGCCGAACGACTTCTGGGATTTTCATCCACTTCCCTTCGACCCGGAAGAATCGCCTTGGTCGTGATCATTTCAGCAAATGATTTGCGCTCATGCTGGAAACGACTGTCATTACGGTGCTCCGGCCTACCTGCCATCTTCCGCATGAATCTCTTGACTATCCTGTCCTCCAGTGAATGAAAGGAGATCACTGCCAGCGAACCACCGATCTTCAAGGCCCTGAACGCTTGCGGCAAGGTGACCGCCAGAGCCTCAAGCTCCCCGTTGATCGCGATCCTGATTCCCTGAAAAGTCTTGGTTGCCGGATGAATGCGCTGACGGGAGCGCCTGCCGCCCACGGCATCGGAAACCACCTCCGCCGCACTCATCGTCCTGGAAAGCGCCCCAGTACCCCTTGACTCCAAAATGGCGCGCACTACCCGCCTCCATCTTCTTTCCTCGCCGTACTCGCGCACAGCTCGCACCAGACTCTCCTCGGAAGCGCTTTCGAGAAATTCAGCCGCCCCAGTGCCGACGCGTGGATCGAGTCGCATATCGATGGGCGCATCCAAACGGAAGGAAAACCCCTTCTCGGGCTCCATCAACTGGAAGGATGATATACCGAGATCCATAAGGATACCGTCAAATTCTCCGGGTTTGGAAACCTGACCAAGATCCCGGAACGAACCATCGTAAAAATTAAAACGCCCGGAAAATTCGCCGAGCATTGCTTCAGCCCGCTTGGCGGCGTCAGGATCACAGTCGATCGAAAGCAATTGATTGGAAGGGTTGGCCTCGAGGATCGCACGACTGTGCCCACCACCCCCAAAAGTCAAATCCGCGAAAGAACCACCCGCCCCGGGCTTCAAAAAGCCCATGCATTCATCAAGCAGGACGGGAACGTGCCTCACCGACGATGGAGCGCAAACGAATTCAACCGTCCCACAATACATGTTCACCCCCCCCAAGGCCGACGTTGCTCTTTGCAGACGAAGCGCGAGGGAGGTGGGAAGGCCCGGCAACCAATCCCCTTTCGCGAGGAACCACCCTAAAAGTCCCCCAACACAGCTGTTCGAGCATCATAACCCCAACCCCCTCATCGCATCGAAAATATTCCTTTCGTTCTCCGCCGGCAACTTGGCATAACGGTCTACCGACCAAATCGCGAAAGCGGAAAAATTTCCCACCAGCACCGCCTTGCCTTGGATGCCTGCGTGCTCGATCAATTTGTCGTTCAGATTGATCCTTCCCTGTTTGTCGCACCCGAAAGAATGGGCCTTGGAGAACAATTCCATCAACAACGCCTGCGTACGAACGTCGCTCAGACTCGCCTCGGCCACCTTTTCCTCCAGTCTGGCCACCATCTTCGGGGGATAGACCGTAACGTAACCACCCGGGTTGGGTAGAGCCAGATAAGTGTTGTCTCCGCCAGGTATTCTCCACTTTGACGGAATGGTCAAACGGCCCTTGCTGTCGAGGGCGTGGGTGAATTCTCCCACAAAAAAGGTTGTCGCTTCGCTCACCATTTAACAGTTGCATTCTATCCTATAAAATCAACTATAAACCATTTCTTGCCATTTTGACCCACCTTCGTCAAGAGTTTTTATTAAAAAAGTTCTCAGTATTTTCAAAATCATGAATTCCACCGTTGCCCAAGCGTGCCGGCTCGTACAATCCTGATCCCAAGGTGAAAAAGAAAATCAGAGCGGACGAACTACTTGTCCAACAAGGACTCTGCGATAGCCGGGCCCGGGCTCAGGCTCTGATCATGGGGGGCAAGGTCAAGTCGGGCACGGAACGAATCGATAAATCCAGTCGGTTACTCCCGCCAGACGCCAGCCTCTCGGTTGATCAACCCCTGCCTTTCGTAGGTCGTGGAGGATTGAAAATGGAAAATTTCCTCAAGAATACCTCGTGGAACCTTACGGGATTGCCCATTCTCGATCTCGGAGCGTCCACCGGTGGCTTTACCGACTGCCTCCTGCAAAGAGGAGCCAGCGAGGCGGTCTGCGTGGATGTCGGGCACGGTCAACTTCACTATAAGTTGCGCACGGATGCGCGCGTGACCAATCTGGAAAGAACGAACCTTAGAAACCTGAACCGGGAGGACTTGCCCCAATCAAGCTACCCTTTGATCGTAATGGATCTTTCGTTCATTTCCCTGCGCAAGGTAATCGATCGAGCCTGGCAGTTCCTGTCGCCCTCGGGAAAACTCATCGCCTTGGTCAAGCCTCAGTTCGAATGCCTCAAGGAAGAAGCGGACCGAGCCAAGGGCGTGATTCGTGACGAAAGCGTGCGCGAACGTGTCTTGCAGGAAGTGATGGACTACGTACGGGAGAACCTGGCGAATAGTTCGCTGATCGGCCGATCCGTCGCGGAACCAAAGGGGACCGATGGAAACCTGGAGTACTTTCTCGCCTGGGAAAAACTTCCCCTGACCGGGAAACCCGGTGAGAACTCCCCGATTAGCGAATCTCCCCCAGGCGGGACTCAATCAGATCCCTGAGAAGGGAATCCCTGACCTCCTGACCTCGCACGGCCTCGATCTGGTTCTTCCTTTGGGCAAGATCATCCACCGAGGATTCTTCGGAACGGAGAGAATAAACCCCGGTTAAACGGGCGAACACGGCACGGTCCTCGCTCCTTTCCAATTCCTTCCAGACTCCGTCCACTTCCATACTGGGAGCCTTTTCGAGCAACCTCGAGATCGCTCCTCTTTCTTCACCCAGAACTTCAATTTGCTTCCGAAGCGATACCAGCCTTTTGTCCAGGGCATCCATGCTCTGCTGATTGCCGGAAGCATTTGCGTCCGCGGAAGACAGGTCGTTTCTTTCCTTCTCCAATTTCTCGACACGGGAGCGCAGAACGCGGGACTTGGCGTCATACCCCGCCCTTGCCAGACGAGCACTTCTGGCCTTGACGCCAAAGCGTCTTACCTTCCCCGCCATTTCCGACTTGTCACTGGCATCCATTAAGGCGGCGAGGGACTGATCCGCCTTCTCGGAAAAGAAATTCGACGCCCGTTCGGCGGTCAGACCTTTGTACAGATCCGCAAACGAAGCTTTCTCAAACGATCCGGGCATCCGCTCGGTCTTCATGTCGAGAACGAAAACGACGAATCCGTCCCGGGACTTGCGAATCGAGCGGGTAAAGAACATCCGATCGTTGAGACTTCTCACCTCCTCCAGAGGTTCACGGTTATTCTGGCGTTCGCTCTCCCTTCTTTCCAAGCCCAGCACCATGGCTTGCGAGCTCATCTCCTTTTGCGAAAATGCGATCTTCTGGGCGCGAGCTCCTGATCTTTCGATAAGAGAGCTGAACTCGGTGGACTTTCTCAATTCCTGATAATTGGGATATTTCGCTTTCGTTCCTTCCCCAAGACCGTTGAGGGAGTCAAGCAGTTCAAGAGCGGCATCCCTGGCGAGGAGTTCCGCATCTCGGAGAGCGTCCGCCTTGTCCTGTTCGGTAATTTTTCGGAGCACTTCGTCCCGAGCCTCCTCGAAACTCATGGTCACAGGTTCGGCTTCGCTCCCATTTTCATCTTCGGTCGGGCTTGCCTCCGGAGCCTTGAGGAAGTCCAATTGATTGCGATCGAAATAGGAGCGCAATCTGGCCTCGTCCGGAGCGGGTGGTTCGACAAGGAAACTCTGAGTTGAAAAGATCAACGCGGAGGCAAAGGTTCTGGGCTCTTCCGCAAACGGGGCCTCGTTCTTGCGATCCTCGTGATACTTGGAAAAATCTTCCTTGAGCAATTGGTTCAGCTTGATGGCATCCGAATTTGATCGTACGACGGGAAACTTGCGTGGCAAACGGTTGGCCAGCGGGGCGAGACCCAGGATATTTTTTTCGGAAGACCGCGATACCAGACCGAAATCTTCCGCATCGATCGATTCCTTCAGATTGGAGAGCGCCTGGACGGGCTTGGTTCCAATCCGCACGAACCGATCGCTTCCATTGGCATCCGCCGGATTATCGACAAAAACGAAGCGTCTGTTTTTCGATCCGTAGTTCAGGGTGATCGAATCGCCCTTCTTGGGCAGGGAAAGAATTTCAAAACTTATCCAAGTGGGTTGATCGAAGGTAAGATCATCGGCTCGAAGCTCGGCGACTTCTCCGTCCCAAGCGAATTCAACGGCACGCAAATCCACCCGAACTTCCTCGGGCAAGGCATATCCGCGACTCCGATAGATTCCTTCGACCTGTCGGGTTCGAAAACTGTCGTAGAGCACGCTTTCCACACCCTGTCCGGACAGCCCGTGCCTTTGACCAACGAACCCAAGTGAACGGGTACGGTTCAGCTCGTCTTCCATGCCCGGACCCAAGTTCGCAAGATACTCGGAAAACCTGGCATTGATCGCGGGATGGTTGAGGTTGAGGGGAAGAAAACCCCAGTTGTCAGCCTGGCCGTCTAGAGCCACCTTCGCTTCGATTACCGCCTGCATGAATTTTTGATCGTAGGTTCCGGATCTGGCAATTTCGCGGGCCTTGGCATCGTCTGGAAAGTTCGGCCATGCCTGCATGTAGGAAAACAGGCTCTGCAAGGCTTGCTGATCGACCTCCTCGGGATTGGCCTTGAAAGCATTCTGCATCCTTGCCTGCAAGGCCTGCACGTAGGATTCCTCGGCACCGGAAAGAGCTTCCCCTCCGGGGGAAACGACTGCTCCGAAATCAGCGGCCACCCGGCTGGCAACCCTCAAGGATCTTCTTTGTTCGGGATCGTTCCAGTCATATCCGAAGAATTCCTTGCGCTCACGGTTGGGATCGGGAAAAAGATCGAAAACCGAGGAACCCTGGGAAAGGTAAAGAACGAAAGAAACCACGACGAGGAACAAAAGCAGCACGAAGACGAACTTTCCCTTGGTGGAAATGAAATTCTGCAAAGAAGTGATCATGAATCAAAAAAAGGTATGTATGATGAAGACGGGTGGGTGAACGTCAAACCAATGCAAGCATCAGCAACCTTGCGTTCACTTGGGCCGCAGGCGCGGATTGTCCGAGAAAACCAATGAACTCATCCAACTCTGGCGCTTGCTGCCGTCCTCCTTGAGAAACGGTCGCATCACCACGAGCTTCTCGAGCTCGAGTTCGTCTGCTTTCACCTCCGACCACTTGAGGAAGTACTTGTAGGTCTCGGAGGGTATCGGTTGCCCCTCGCTGGTTTCGCCCTCCGGCATGTTCACCTGCACCACCAGGCGGTTGCCATTCCATTTCCATTCACCCGATCGCTTGCCCAGGCTCCCCAGACCACTGACGTGAGCCCCACCATTGGGACCGAAGAGAATGGAAAGCGGATAAGTGGCCTTGCGGGATTTACCCTCGTTACGCAGGAGCAACACGGGCGACCCGTCATCATTGCTCAAGCCCTGTTTGGTTTGCAAGGCATGACGCACGCCCCGCTTGATAAGAAAGAACTCGTCCGGCTTTTTTTCATCCTCGAAGAGAATCACTCGTTCTCCGTCTCCAAGGGACCATTCTCCCTCTCGACGGGTTTCCGCAAGATCCGGATGACGAAACACCAGGGCAGCCCGCATCTTGTCCATCGCCTGCGACAACTCCAACGAGAGTTCGCACTCCTTTCCTCCGGCCACGAGCACGCCATCGAAAACCTCGTGGGCCCAATCCTGAATTTCCCCTCTGTAGGAACCCGATGGGTCATTTTGTCCACAGGAAAGCAGAAGGGCGAGCAACCCGAGCGCTCCCGACCGCAAGGCCGTTGTGAAAAATCTGTGTATCCGGGGTGGCATCGACAATCCCATCTTGGGACAAAGATGATGAAAGTTCAATTTTTTACGTCTTCTTCCCCGATGGGCACTTTTAGATACTCGCGGTGATAAATCCAGCAGGCGAGCATAAAGCCCGCCCCCAGAAAAAGGGACCAGGACGGCCCGGCTCCTTTCGTTTGATGAAAAAACAACTTGGCAGGGGTGATTTTTCCGCCCCCACGGCGTATTCTGATCTCAGGAAATAGCCTTGGGTGATCGCTGCCCGACCGGGCGGGCAGATAGACTTCCCGTTCATCCACCCGCTTGATCCATTCGAGCGAACGGGTGGATGAATCGAAACGCAGGTAATCTTTCCAGACGTGATAATCTTCGGGTGACGTAGCCCCCTTGCCGATGAACTGCCACAACTTTTTTCCCGACTCTTCGTCGTCGAGTTTACGAAATCTGCGAAAGTTGAGAACAAAAAGACCGTCCTCTCGCTCCCATTCTCCCACGACGTCCTGCCCCCCATGGCCATCGTCATCGTAAACTGAGGGAACTATGCCCCAGGCCTGTCCGGCCCACAAACCCAGACCGAGTTGATACTTGTCGGATGCTCCTTCCAGGGAATATTCCGTCCACGGAGATGGATAAAAGGCAAGATAGGCTTCGGAACAAAGGAAGGAAAAAAGGCATAGCAAGCCAACCAACCCGGTCATGCCCCGTTTGAATTTGAGGGAGGAAGCCAGTTGCTGTATTTTCCATCTTCTCTCTCTTTTCTCCTTCACTTCCTCGTCCGAAAGTCCGGATTTCCTAACGGAATCATCGGCTTTAATTCCATATTCCTCCAGGCTTCCAATACCGGGCAAAGCCTGCATCGAATGGGCGATGCTCGGATAAGCGAGATTCATGGATTTCCCGGACCATTCCATCCACTCGATCCATTGGTCCGAATGAAGCGAACTGCCTTCGATCACCCACCGGGCGATCTTGCCGAGAGCGGACAGATCCCAGGACTCTTCGGGAACGTCGTGCAATCCTGCCGAATCCGGACGAAAACGACCGCTCTCCGAAAGCGATTCCTGAGCCTGCAGACTTTGAGAAGAATAGGAACCGCCTGCTTCCCCCATCCCCACGGACTGGAAATTCATCAACTTGCAAAGACCCAGTTCACATACCCAGGCGGAAAAGGAATCGTCCCGCTTTTCAACCAGCACGTTCGAGGGTTTGAGATTGCCGTGAATCACCCCGTAGGCGTGAGCCCGGTCCAGACCTCTGTGACAATCGGTCATGATGGCAAGAAGAGCGTCCGGCCCGATCTCACCCGGTCGCTCGATCATCCAGTCCTGCAGGCTTCTCAAATTCACCACGGGCGGTTGCTCCTCTTCCTCGGCGACTCCATCCTTTTGAAATTCCGCTCCATCGAACCAGTCGTAGGACAGCCAATGCTTCCATTTCATGACCCCGAACTTTCGCAAGCCCCATATGCCCGGACCTTGTAATTGTTCCAAGGCCCGTCCTTCCTGGAAGAAAAAATCGGAAAACCCGGTCTTTTCGGAAAGTTCCCTGGGTAAAAGCTTGATAAATCTTCGCTCCCCCTTCTCGTCCCCTTCCCAACCCTCACCCGAATAACTTTGACCGCATCCTCCCTCACGAATCCATTGCTGGATTCTGAACGGGCCGATTCGGGTACCTTCGGAAAGCACGGTTAGAAAGGTTCTACCTTCGGAGTTTGCGGATCATCCCCATTTCAATTTATTGCGGAGCACCCTGAAGTGCGAATGATCCAAAGGTTCCAACAATGGAAACGAACGTTCGGAAACCGAAACCTCTATGGGACAACCGGGGTCCGAGGAACAAGCGGTTCGTCCATCGGCGAAGAGCAAGGGCGCCGGGCCGTTCCCATCGCTCTCCACGCTCAATCGCATACCAGCGGGAAAGACCACCGGTCGACTGGTCAGGCTGTGGGCGCTGATCGGTGTCATCAACATGACCTTGGCCTCCGGATGAGCGATCGGACCACCGGAAGCGAGGTTGTAAGCAGTTGACCCGGTGGGCGTGGAAAAAACGATCCCGTCACAGGCGTAATCCGCGACAAGCTCGTCCCCCGCATGAACGGAAAATCTTCCAAGTCTGCCATTGGCCCCGCTCTTGATCACCAGATCGTTGAGAGCGAGATTCTCATGATTCATTCCCTTTGCGCAATATCCGAGCAGGCTCCTTTGCCTCACTTTGTACTCCCCCCTAACGATCGGAGGAATGACGTCCTTCAATTGATCGGGTGAAAAGGTGGCGAGAAAACCGAGCTTGCCCAACCCTACCCCGGCTACGGGCACGCCCAGCCTGACCGCTTCTTCAAGCAGATTGAGCAAGGTACCGTCCCCTCCAACTGAAAAACAGGCCTGCGACCCGTCCAGAATGCCTTCCGGACAAGGGAAGTCGGAGGTGGAGCGAACCTCCACTCCCAAATCCCGGCAGAGGGATTGCAATGCCTCTCCAACCTCCAGAGCCCCCGGTTTGGAAAGGTTGGTCACTACGCTTGCTTGGTTCAATGGTTTCATAATCCCGGAAGGTGACATACTTAGAAAGGTAAAGGCACTCGGGGAATCGGTCAAGCGCCCGACACCCATTTCAATTCACGGGTATCCGGTTCCTGTTCCGGGACCAGAAAGGTTCGGGACGCCGGTGGAAATCTCTTGCGGAACCATTTTCGTTGCTTGCTCACCAGTTTGCGTGTCGCCGCAATCACGGTCGGCAGCAAATCCTCTTCATTTAGCCTGCCTTCCAGCAACCACCTTGCTTCCCTGTATCCTACCGCGTTGCGCAGACTCGGGTGGGATCCCATACCCCGGTCGATCGCTTCCCTCGTCTCTTCGATCAATCCATTTTCCAGCATCCCTCTGGTCCGCGCGGCTATTCTCTGCTCGATATCCTCATCCGCCCGGTCCAGCCAGACCATATGCTTTGCGTAGTCCGCGTAGGGACGGGGAAGGGCTTCGAATTCCCGCAGAAGCTCTAGGTATTCCTTGCCCGCTTGCATGCATCTCTCCAAGGCTCTCCTAACCCTTGCCTGATTAAGCAAATCCAGGGAACCAAGTCCCGAAGGACTGATCCTCCTGAGCCGGTTCACGCACCCCTCAAGGCCCTCCTTTTCGTACCATCCATCAACTCGTTTACGCAGGGATGCGGACACCTCGAGACCATCCACCACCGGGCGCAAGAAGCCCTCGAGAAAAAAGCCACTGCCCCCAACCACGATCAAGGGCGCGGAGCGGGCCATGGCATCGCTTACCACCCCTTCGGCATATTCGTGGTATTGCCCGACGCCGAACACCTCGTTGACCTCCGCCCGGTCCAGACCATGGTGAGGGACGAGTCGCCGTTCCGCAGGACCGGGCTTGGCCGAACCGACGTCCAGCCCCCGGTAGCAGGACACCGAATCACAGGAAAGTATCTCCGTCCCGTTTTCCCTCGCCCATGCGAGAGCCCACTCGCTTTTGCCCGCTGCGGTCACTCCGCCCAACAGGCGCAGTTCCCGAACCGTAGCTCCCAACTCGTTCCTCCCTTCGGAAATTATGCGCTCGGCAAACCTCCGACCAAGGACTTGGCGCGCTCGGCAAGCGCCGAAAATATCCTTTCCTTGTCATCAAGATTGCGGGATATGCAATTTACCAGGGCGCTGCCCACGACCACCCCGTCCGCAACCCGGGCGACCTCCCGAACTTGCTCGGGCGTGGAAATCCCAAAACCGATCGCGACCGGAAGGTCGGTCCGTTGCCTGATCGCGGCTATCCTTTCTTCCAAATCAGTGGCCAGGTCCTGGCGCTCCCCGGTTACCCCCTCCCTGGAGACGTAATATATGAAACCCGAAGCTACGGATGCGATCCTGGCGATTCGTTCGTCCGGTGTGGTCGGGGCAATGATGAACACGTTGTCCATTCCCTTGGCCCGGCATTCGGCAATCAAGTCTTCCGCTTCCTCCGGCGGAAGGTCAAGGGTCAACAGACCGTCCACCCCCGCATCCTTGGAACGCCCGACGTAATCTTCGATTCCCTGGGAAAAGATCAAGTTGTAATAAGTGTAAAACACAATCGGCACCTCGGAAAACTTCCGGATTTCCCGCACCAGACGAAACACGTCCTCTTGCCGGCAACCGGACTCGAGAGCCCGCTGGGCGGCCAGTTGATTGGTCAGACCATCGGCTAACGGATCGGAAAAGGGAACGCCCAGTTCCAAAAGGTCGACCCCTTGATCGATCAGGGTCCGGCACACTTCAAGGGAGGTGTCGAAGTCCGGGTCGCAGGCGCAGACGTAAGCGATGAAGGCCGACCGGCCATTTGACTTGCGATCAGAGAAAAGTTTCGCGATTCGTGAAGAAGTCTCCATAAGAAAAGGTTTTGAATCATTTCCAATCCATCCATTTCTGGCAACGGAAATCCTGTCGCGTTCACGCATGATCCTTGTCTACCGAATCCTGTTCCCGATCCTGGGTGTAATCCTTTTCCCTTATTACCTTCGACGGATGTTGAAACGCGGTGGATACGGCAGGTACCTTTGGCGGCGCACCGGTTTCTGGCCGCGCCTGCCTCCTCCCGGAAAAGGAACCATGCGAATCTGGATCCAGGCGGTCAGCGTGGGCGAGTTGTCCTCCATTTCCAAGCTTTTGGAAATGCTCGCGGATGAGAAGGAGATCGAAATCGTCCTTAGCGCCACCACCAGTACCGGGCTTGCCCAGGCGACGCGTAATTTTTCGGAGCAGACCATAGCCATCGGCCCGTTCCCGCTCGATTGGTGGCCATGCAGTTCGCTTGCATGGAGCAGAATCCGGCCGGACATGATCATTACCATAGACAGTGAACTCTGGCCCGAACACTTCGAACAGGCCCGTGTACGCGGCATTCCGGCCATGGTAATCAACGCCCGGTTGTCCGACCGTACTTTTTCCCGTCTTTCCAACTCCTCCCTCGCCCGGAGCTTTCTCCTGCCCAAGGGGCTGGAAATTCTCACAACTTCGGAACGGCAGCGCTCCAGATGGCTCGAACTCGGACTGGATCCCGCTCACGTGCGGACAACGGGCAATCTCAAGGTTGATGCAGCCTCCAGAGGCAAATTGGACGACAATCAAACCAACGCTCTGCGTGATGAATTCGGCTTCTCCAGCGAATCCCTCGTAATTGCAGGTATTTCGACATGGCCCGGCGAGGAGGAAATTCTCATCGACACCGTGAGTGAGCTTGGACGGGCCAACGTCGACGCCCGTCTTCTGATCGTTCCCAGACATGCCGAGCGAAGAAAAAGAATCATCCAGTTGCTCGAAAACCAGCCCTTCCCCTTTCACCTGCGCAGCCAGTCCAAACAAGCCCCCGCCGGTACTATCATCTACCTTGCGGACACCACCGGGGAACTGGCTCAACTCATCCAGTGCGCGGATCTTGGATTCGTGGGCAAGACGATGCCCCCGAACCGGGGGGGTCAAAACCCCATCGAACCCGTTTCCATCGGTTTGCCCCTGGTGCTCGGTCCGAACTACCAGAACTTTCGCGAAACCTGCGGAGATTTACTTCTCCACGAAGCCTTGCTCTCTCGCGATTCCGCCGGGGAGGTCAAGACTGCCATGATGGATCTGGCCCACCACCCCGAGCAACGAAACGAGCTCAGGGATCGGGCGCTGGCATGGATGGAAAAACAGGGTTCTCCTTCGGCGATCACTTTCAGACGAATTATGGAAGTCCTCGATCACCATCGTGATTGATTCGATCTTCCGCCCCTCTTTGTCTTGCCTACGATCAGCCTTATTGATATTGAGACTCAGTATCAACAAGCGCATGAAAATCATCCAATTTCTAAAACCAATCGGCGCAAACGCATGGTCGATCACCGCCCTTTTCACCTTCTTCATGGGTTCGTGTTCGATCGAGGATACCTCACCTTCCTACGAGCCCGGCAACCTCAGCCTCAACAAGGTGGTCATCGCCTTGAAAGCCAACAAGAACCCTGAAAAGATGCTTGCTGAAAAGGAGGCCCTGGAAATCTATCTTTCCGCAAAACTCGGGCGAACCGTCCAGGCGATCATCCCCACGGATTCCTCGATCGTGGTGGAGTCCTTCCGCAATGGCACACTAGATCTGGGCTACCTCAGTTCCACCGATGCCGCCCGCAACCTCGATCAGGCAACCGCCTCGGTGCTGCTCATCCACTTGAAAAGTGGCAAACCCAGCTACGACAGCGTATGGCTAAGCCTCAAGGAAAAGCCTTACTTCTCGATCGACGAGTTACGGGGCAAACCGGTTGCCTTCGCCAGCCGATCGAGTACCTCCGGCTATCTCATCCCCGCATGGGATCTTGCCAAGCGCGGACTCATCGGGGGGGATACCTCGCTGACGGACTTCTTCTCCCAGACCATCTACGGCACCGGCTACGTCTCGGCGGTGGAAAAGGTGCTGTCCGGAGAAGTCGAGGCGGCGGCGGTCAGTGATTACGTCTACCTCGGAGACAACAAGTATTTGAGCGACGATCAGAAGTCCCAGCTCAAGATCGTCCAGAAACAGGGACCGGTACCCTCCCACACGCTCTGCGTCCGGGGAAGCGTATCTGCGCCCGACCGGTTGATTCTCAAACAAGCCTTGCTGGACATGAATCAGGAAAACCCCCATCTTCGCGATCTGTTGTTCAACGGTGAACTCGTGGAGGTCGATGAAACCGAGCACTTGCGGGTTACCCGGGAGGCGTTGGCGGTTCAGGATACGATCAAGCCCTGAAGCCCATGCCCCTCGAACCGACCGACCGGGCTTCAAGTACCGAACCACCTCATGCTTGCTGAGGATCACTTGCTCGGAACCGAAGGTCTGGGGATCGAAATCGGTGAAAGGTGGCTCTGGCGCAACCTTGATCTTTCTCTGAAGCCCGGGATTTTTCTGGCGATCACCGGGCCATCGGGATCGGGTAAAACCTCGCTTCTACGAGCTCTTGCCGGAGAGACCGGCACCCGCGAAGGAACCATCTCGAGACCACCCGGCAACCAGGTTTGCATGGTTCATCAGGATCTTCAGCTCGCCGACGGGGCGAGCTGCCTAATGAATGCGCTTGGGGGATGCCTCGGGAGACACTCCTTTTTCTCCACCCTGTTTTCCTTTCCCGCCGAAGAACGGGCGGAGGCCATTGCCCTGCTCCGGGAATTCGGATTGTCCGGCAAGGAAAGGCAATGGGCTTCCACTCTGTCCCGCGGAGAGCGTCAACGCCTGGCCATTTGCCGAGCCCTGCTCGCCAGGCCACGAATCCTGCTCGCGGACGAACCCGTGGCCAGCCTGGATTTCGAGTGGGCGGACCACGCCCTCTCCCTGCTCAAGACCAGGATATCCGGAGAGGGCGGGTGCTTGGTTTGCTCGCTCCATGACGAATCTCAGGTCCTGCGCTACGCGGACTTGCACCTTCATCCGGACCCCTCGACTCAAACGGGTTGGTCGCTCAAGCAAGTAAACAAGGAGGAAGAATGACGAACCATCGGATTCCCTGGCACAGTAGGTTCGATCTTCTGGGAATTACCTTTTTTCTCTTTCTGATTGGGGCCTTTTCATCGCTTCCCGGAATCGAGGGCTCGGGTCGAGACCTCGATCACTGGGGAAACCTCGCCCGTTTCGCCGGGCAATTCTTCCCCCCCGACTGGTCGATTCTCGACCGTACGATCGATGGCTTGCTCGAAACCGTACGCATCGCCATGGTCTCCACCTTCTGGGCGATCCTGCTTTCCCTCATTCTCTCCCTTGGAGCGGCCCGTAACGTATCTCCTCCATTGATACTCTGGCCCACCCGCATGGCACTGAACGTCATCCGTACCATCCCCAGTCTGCTTTGGGCCCTGCTCGCGGTGGTCATCGTCGGGTCCAACTCTCTTGCCGGTGTCATCGCCCTCACCTTTTACAGCGTTGGATACCTGGCGAAGTTTTTCAGTGAAGCATTTGAATCGGCCGATCTTCGGGCCCAGCAAGCCCTGCGCTCTCTGGGCGCGAGCCCTCTACAGGCCTTTCGTCACGGGCTCTGGCCCAACGCCCGTCCCGTCATCTGGAGCCACTGCCTTTGGATGCTGGAGTACAATTTCCGGTCGGCCAGCATCATCGGATACGTCGGAGCGGGCGGAATCGGGCTTCATTTGAAGCTATATGCAGAATCCGCGGATAGTTGGAACAAATTCTCCCTCGTACTGCTTTGCATATTGGCAATCGTGACCATCCTTGACTTTACCGGAGAAAAAATACGCCAGCGCCTGCGGGAAAAACTCGAAGGCGCCAACGGTTAGAAACCCTCCCCTTGCCTGTCGTGGCTCGATCGGTTCAGGTTCGAGTCCAGATAGTCCACGAGGAATTCATCCACCGCTTTATCCACTGCGCCCAAGGACGTAAGACTTGTCCCTTCCCGCGTTTCCTAAGTTCCCGTAGTCCCCTGCGCCATGGTCATCACCCGCCCTACCTGCTTGGGATCGCAGAATGAGAGGAAAAGGAGCGTCGCCGACAATACATAAAGCACTTGCATATTTGCACTATATATCAGAATCAACAGGCAAGCAAACCTTCATCCAAATATAAGTTTCACTCAGAAAGCGTGGCTCGCCATAAGGGTAAGCCCGGCATCGATCGCCTTGAAACTGGAAGATTCCCCCTGCAAATCCTTGCCCTTGCGGTTCATCCACAAAGTCGACCATCCGGCGCTCAGGTCAAAACTCAGCCATTCGAGGGCCTGCCAGGTAAGTCCAGCCCCGGCATTGAGCAACCAGTCCACCCTGCCGTCCTGTTCGTTCTTGAGGTATTCCGTGCGCGTCAGCCCAACCCTTGGCATGAGCATGAATTTGCCCTCGGCATCGAGCAACTGTACGAGGGCCAGGCTCACTCCAGCCTGAAAATTGTCCCCATCATCGGCAAACACGCCTGGCATATCCACGTCTATCACCCGGTGGGTCCATGCGTATTTCACGGAAGCGTCCGCCATGATCATGGTGCGCTCCCCGGGGGTGAATATTTTTCCTATCCGCAGGGAGGGGGCCCGGGCGTCGAACATCTTGTCGCCACTGTCCGTGCCGTGCAACAAGTTGTATTCCATACCCATGGAAATACTGAAGTTCGCGGGCAATTCCATGGCCAGTCCACCCTTGAGCATACCAAACGCATATCCCAGAGAGTCCTTGACCTCGTTATTTTCATAACTGGCCACTTGAGTCATAAAGTCGATTCTCGGGACCAGCACGAGATACTGCCCCAGATTCATCCCCCGTGTCGCCAGCGAGAGACCGAGGGCGTTCTCCACGACGACGGACTTCCTGTGTTCGCTCTTTTGCCTGAGGACGTTGTCGGTAAAATAGGGACGGGCGCTGGTAAAGAGGGAAAGGTTGAACAAATCCTCACTTCGATTGTTTCCTCCACCCTCAGCGGATGCATTGCCCATTCCCTCTCCGGGCAAGGCCACGAATCTACGGTTGGCCAGGGATCCCAGGGCAATTGCTCCGGGAGCGAGTTCGTCCGGCAAGGGACCTACCCAGCCCTCTATTCGTCGCGGAGAAGGTTTGCGCATTCTGGAATCGGGAAATTCCAGGTCGTAAGTTTGAAGATCCAATTCCTTGTTCACCTTGATCAACTCTCCTCCGACCTCGGAGGGATCATCGAAAATATATTTCCTGCCCTTCATCGAACCCAAAGGAACGACGTCAGGCGCGAGTTCATGGGGAGTGGGCCCAACCCAGCGTCTCACCACCTCCACAATTTGCTGTTCCCCAAGATTGGAACCGGCATCACTGAAAGGCGCGGGTTCGGAGAATTCCAGACCCAGGGACAAGCCCGTCGCCCCGAACAAACCGATACACCCGATAAAAAATCTCAACTTGCCGGCTATACCCCGTGGGTTCAAGGTCGGGCAATCTTGCCAATTTGCACGTTCTTGCCGTGCAAGTCAAAGGAGGGCCTGTCCATCAACAGGTTTCCGCCCGACCGGACGTTCTCGATAAAGTTCACCCTGCCAATCTGTTGAGCGGCGGGTATCGATCGGCCGAAATTCGGATATTTTCCGTCTATCGGCCCGTGCAGACTGTTCAGACGCACCTGGGACGCGCCCGGGAAGTTGACGTTTTTGAGGCGCAGGGTGGTTGCTTCCATGACGATTCGGGAGATATCCCGCTTGAAAACCAACCCATCGACGTCCAGATCCCGGCGGGCCTTGATGGTTGCGAGCGCCTCCGCCCCAATGGTTACGTCTCTCAAGGATACGTCCCGCAAACCACGAATGGCCACCTCACGGGCGGCCTCAAGGGTGACCTGACTGAGGAGCAGGTTCTGACGGGCGGCCAGCACCAGATCACTGGTGGCGGATAGCAAACTCGCCCCGGTCCCGAGTGTCAGGTCGCCTCCACTCATCACCACGAGTCGCGAATCATCACGCTTGTAGTGTTCCCATTCGAAACTCTCCAAAAGGCGCAGGTTCTCGGATGCGGCAATCATGACTTCGCCGGAGAGACTGGAAAAGGAAGTGGCGAGAATCTTCGCATTTGCCGGGACAATCAGATTTCTGGCACCCGCAACCACACCCTGTCCACGGATCAGGCCGTCTACCTGTAACTGCTCGTATAGAGCGGAAACTTCGGAGTAGAATGGATTACCCATCACTTCGCTTGCCTCGAGCATGTCGGATACGGCAAAATCCCCGAGGTCGTAATCTCGAAGCAGGGAATCCGCCACCTCACCGATGCGTAATATTTCTTCGGTCCATTCCCCCTGGCTCATTTCCTGGAGTTCCTCAAGAATTTTGCCGTTTTCACTCTCCATCAATCTTTCGCTCAGACGCATGGACCGTTCGTCCAGGGAATTTAGCGGATTTACGCGGGGCAAAGCTCCAGACTTGGAAAAATCAACGTTCATCTTGGTCAGTGATTCCTCGAGCAGAGGTTCTTCAATTCCCTGATCGAGCAAGGTAAGCATGACCCCGTCCTCCAAGGTCAGGATCAAAAGCCTGGTCTTGGAACGATACTCGAAAAATGCATCCGCGCGGGATGGGCCGAAACCTTCCAGACCGAGCAATCTGCGAACTACCGCCCGGTCCTCTCGCAACAGGGCGGCCTGAGCGGAATCGGACAAATCGTAGAACCGCAGAGTTTGTTCCTCCCCCAGTCCGAACCTTGCCAGTTCCTTGGTCCGGGCATCGAACTTACCGGTCTTGCGGGCCTGGGCGATTTCCGCGTTGTTTTCCAAAACGGCGTTTTGCGGAGCATCCACTTCCATGCTTACGGCCTTCTTCGCAATCTTGCCGGGAGCAGGTCTGTCCGCGAAAGCCTGCCCCTTCGAATTCCCGGAATCACTATCCGGCGCGGGTTCGGCAGGGGCCTTGGATTTAGCGGGCGTCTCCTTGCTTGAAGATTTTTTGGAATTGGAAGGCTCCGCGCTTTCGCCCTTCGACTCCTTCGGACTGTCGGACTTTTCGGCAGGGGCGCCCTCATCCACCTGCCCGCCATCATCCTGGGACCGGCTGTCTTCCGGTTCGTCAAACTCGGAGTCTTCCTTGCCCGGACTGGAATCCTCTGCAGGAGCTTCCTTGGGTTCGGAGTCCGCCGGTTCTTCTTCCGCGTTCGTAGCGGAATCATCTTCCGGCGCGGCCTGCCCGTCCTCGTCGGGCGGGGCATCCTCACCCTGAGCATCCTCCTCGTTGGAGGGCTCGGCGGATTCTTCCTCATCCGGATCGGCTTCCTCCTTTGTGGACGTATCGTCCGCGGGCAATGATTCGGATTCGGCAGCCACCTCTTCGATCACCGCAGATACCTGCTCCAGGGAAATCTCGCTGGTGGCTTCCACGGCTGCCTTGTTGGAAACCTCGATCTTACGGGCGACGGTCGGGTTTACCGGGCGCAGGGATGGAGTGACCCCCGGAGGAGCGCTCAGCCCGCTCCCCTCGCTCACGGCGATAGGAGGTCCGCCTCCAGGCGGAGTAAAGGAGACGGTGGATTCCGTGACGTCCAACTGCACCCCCTGTCCGGGAGTGGAAGCCATTTGAAATTCCGTTCCACGAATCCCGGCAAAGCCGAGAGGCGAATGGATGTCGAGAGACGAGTCCTTGTCCAGCTTCTTGGTCTTTAGAATCATCGATCCCTCCTCCAGTTCCAGGATGACCTTGGATTTACTGGGTTCCTTTTCCAGTTCCGACATTTTTACGTCTTCCTGCCGGAAGGGTTCCTGTTCGAAAACACCCACCCTGAAGCGAGTATTTTCACCAATGGTCAGCAGCGTACCGTTACTGAGAAGAGCGAGCATTTTCGCTCCGGTTCCCGTAATCACGGAATATTCTGGCGGTATGGGTTCTCCGGGCTTCACCAATTTCCCGGGTTCACCGTCTTGATCCAGAAAACGAACGGATCCTTCCGCGGATGCAAGGATGAGCACCCCCTGTCTTGGTTCGATCGCCTGTAATTGGGTCCCCCAAAGAACGAGCATCAGAATGGCGGAGCGTAAAATCATATCTTTTGCGATCCTCATCGAGCATCCTCGCTTTCGTCAATGGAGTATTCGTCAAGTTTCAACCAGTTGCCGATTCCATAATCGTAGAGCAACCTGTTTTGTTGGTACTCCCCGAAGAAGTACAACCAGTTCTTGCGCCGAGAGGAATAAAGGTAGGGATAGACCGACTCCTCGGTCCACAACCATCCCAGGGAATCCTTCCATAGCCACAGACCACTGCCTGCGCTCGGGCTCGGATACAACCAGCCAAGCTGGAGGTGAAGCATCCATCCGCTTTCCGAGCGGTAATAGGTTCCAAACCACGGGCTTTCCCACCAACCCGGCGCCTCATCGAGCATGGTCGCATCCGTCAGGGAATCGTAAGCCTCATCGATTTCAAGGTTCAAATATTCCTCCAGCCCGTAGCTCTCACCTTCCTCGTTTCTCGCATATGCCATGACGTAGAGCCTTCCCTTCATGCCCACGGGGTTGTAAGTTCTCTCGAAGAAATCTCCGTCTCTGGCATTGGCCACAACCCTTCGGACACCCTGGCCGTCCGTCCTGACGATCGGTCGCTCGCTTACGAATACACCGGTTTGAACGATCGGTGAGTCTCCAATTATTTTACCCCCCACCAATACGCGCCCATTGTCCATCAGTACGGGAATCTCGGTCTCGACCATGGGTACGGTCACGTCCTCCACCCTTACGACAAATACCTTTTCCACGATTTCCCCATGTTCATCGCTTGCCCGGACACGTATTGAATGAGCGGTCGCCTGTTCGTAATCCAAGTAAGTTTTCGTCCACAATTCACCTCCCTCGGCAAGTCCGAACAATTCGTTCCCATCGTCTCCCTCTCCATTAACCAGCAAAAAGGAAACTTCATCCCCGTCCGGATCAAAAGCCTGAAAATATCCAACCACCGAACCAATGGATTCGTTTTCGGAAATGACAAGGGATTCGGTTGCGGTCAGCTCCGCCGGTGGTTCGTTGAGGTGGCGCAAGGCAAGACGAAAACCATAGGAATTGTGACGAACGTTGGAGTGATCGTTGGCTCTTTGGGCGGATTTTAGAATCTGATGCGTTCTGTCCCAGGACCCTCCCCTTAGACCACGCCGGGAATCTTCAGGCCCCACTGGATCATACTGGAAGGATTCACTGTAAATGCGGGGAGAATCGGCTACCCACTCCCTCACGTTCCCGTGCATGTCATAGAAGCCCCACGGATTGGCCGAATATTGGCCCACCTCCATGGTATGATTGACGTCATTGAAGTACCAGCTTGCATCCTTGGCGCCAATCGTATCCCCCCATGAGTACTGCGTTTTCGTGCCTGCCCGGCAGGCATACTCCCACTGCGCTTCCGTGGGCAGAACGTATCTCCACCCTGCAGGAAGTTCGTTTGCCTTCCGATCATTCAACCGGGCAAGAAAAACCTGAAGATCATCCCATGACACCATCTCCACCGGACGACTCGGGTTTCCTGCAAAATGGCTTGGAGCAGGGCTCAACCCATAGCTATTTCCCGCCATCACCGCCTCGTACTGGGTCTGGGTCACTTCGTGCTTGCCCAAGTAAAATCCCTTGCTCAGGGAAACGTTATGTTCGGGAGAAGAATCCAATTCCGGATTGGCATTCGTAATATCTTTTTGCCCCATGGTAAAAGTGCCTGGCTCCACCCAGATCATTTCCAGATCCACGGTGGAGCTTAGCTCCACAGTATGATTCTCGCGGGATGGTTCGTACACGTCCTCCACTCGAATGCTTATCGATTGCTCGCTAAATAATCCAACGGAGTCGGTTGCCCGAATGGTTACCTCGTAGGTATTGTTCTGGTCATCATCCTCTGGGTTCTCAAAATCCGCTCCCGCAAATGAAATTTCCCCGGTTGTGGCATTGATGTCAAAATGACTGGCATCCGCGCCACCCGAAATCGACCAAGCGAGAGTATCCCCCTCCGGATCGGTGGCATGGTGGTTACGGATGCCGTCGGCATCCGTTTTCACAATCCAGTAGTCATAATTGCCTCTCACGTTCTCACTCTTGTCGAAGCTTGCATTAGACCATGAATAACCAGAAAACACATAACCTCCATCTGCGCATACAAGTACCGATTTACTCTCATCAGCGCCAAACCCCCCTAGGTTTGTGTCCCAAATTTTATTCTTATTACCGTCAATTTTTACTGCCCAGAAATCCAATTGCCCATTAACTGAAAGAGCAGCATTACTCAAAAGTATGAAACTACCATCATTCGTTGAGATTACATCGCGGTTGTATGAAGCATTATTTCTTAAGAGGGTATCATCCCAAATCTTAGATCCATTGGCATCAATCCGTACTGACCAAATACTCCAACGACCTTCACTGCTTTCGCTCTTGTCTCCAGTTGCATTCGAGTCGGAATGTCCAGTTATCAAAAAGCCATCTTCATTTGCTTGTGTGAGCCCATAAAACCAGTCATCACCGGTGCTTCCGTAAGTTTTGTCCCAAAGTTTGCTTCCATTGGCATCGATTCGCACCACCCAATAGTCAGATCGTCCCTTTTTATTTTCTGACTTGTCTCCGGAAGCGTTAGACTGGGAACTACCTGCCAGCAGATAACCGCCATCGGATGTCGGTGACATTCGATAGAAACTGTCCCAACCACCTCCACCAAACCGCTTGTCCCATAGCTTGTTGCCATTGGCATCGATTCGTACGATCCAGTAGTCATAATCGCCTCTGCCCGACTCGCTTACATCCCCACTAATCGGAGAATTTGACTGTCCACCCA
>JAYOWQ010000006.1:0-60092 GCA_038152055.1 Opitutales bacterium
GTTTTAACCGCGGAGAGTAAAGGAAAAGAGGTTATCCGTTTTGCCTTAATTGGTTGCGGCGGTCGCGGTAAGGGCGCTGCTGCACAAGTCATGAACTCCCCGCACAAAACCGAATGCGTTGCCTTGGCAGATGCTTTTATGGATACCGCCAAGGGAGCGCAAAATTATCTCAAGCATGTGGGCCATGAAGACAAACTGAAAGTTACCGACGATACTATTTTTGCAGGCTTGGATGCTTACAAGAAAGTCATGGAGATGGACAACGTTGACTTGGTTCTTCTTACGACCTCTCCCGGTTTTCGCCCCCTGCATTTCGAACACGCGGTCAAGAAGGGTAAGCATGTATTTATGGAGAAACCAGTTGCGACGGATGGTGCTGGTGTACGCCGTGTTTTAGCTGCCAATGAAGAGGCGAAAAAGAAAAACTTAATGGTTACGGTGGGCTTGCAGCGGCACCATGAGCCAAATTATATCGAGACTGTAAAGCGGATACAGGATGGTGCCATCGGGGAACTGAATTATGCCCGGGTTTTTTGGAATAGTGGGGGAGTTTGGACCAAGAAAAGAACAGCTAGTCAGAATGAACTCGAGTATCAGGTTCGGAATTGGTTCTACTTTAATTGGTTATGTGGTGACCACATCGTGGAACAGCATATTCATAACACCGATATCATTAACTGGATCAAGGGTTCCTATCCTGTAAAAGCCAATGGTCATGGCGGTAGGCAGGTTCGTGGCAACCCAGCCAATGATCCCGATTGGATGGATCATGGAGAAATTTATGACCACCACTTTGTGGAGTTTGAATATGCTGATGGCTTCAGGATGTACAGCCAGTGCCGACACATCAGTAATTGCTGGCAAAATGTTTCAGAACACATTTATGGATCAGACGGCTATAGTTCAATTAGCCCGCACGTAATCTTTCCAAAGCCTGGATCTTATGATGAAGTGCCTTCTGAGAAACCAAAATTCGTTTCTGGCTTTGCTCGCGTTCGTGGAGCCATGGTAACCACACCTGCTCCTGTCAGAGTGCCAAGAAAGCCTTGGCGTTATGCCGGCCAAAAGCTAGGTGGCCACCAACAGGAACAACTCAATATGATTGATGCGTTGGCCAGGGGTGAAATTTACAATGAGGGTGATTATGGTGCCAAGAGTACCATGACCAATATACTTGGTCGTTGTGCCACCTACTCGGGCAAAGAAGTTAGCTGGAACCAAGCACTCACTTCCAAGATCGAACTCTGCCCGAATATCGATTCTTTAACTTGGGAGAGCGATGCCCCTGTTCAGCCCAATTCGGCTGGCGGCTATGATGCCCCGGTTCCCGGAAAAACTCGTGTGATCTGAAGCAATTATCCTTCAAGCGAATAATTTGGCGACCCTGATCTTGATCGGGGTCGCTTTGTTTTGACGCAACCTGATTATGCATTAATCAAAATAATTATGATACTTTCAGACGGGGCTATCTTGGAAGCAATAGATCGCAGAGATATAGTAATCGAGCCTTACGATCCTTCGTGTCTGGGCACTAACAGTTATGACGTGCATTTATCTTCCCATCTTGCATGTTACGTGGACGAAGTGATCGATGCCAGGCAACATAATAAAGTCACACGGTTCGAGATTTCAGAAGAGGGATATGTTCTGCGGCCTGGGCGAACCTACTTGGGATCGACCTTGGAATATACCGAGACCCGAAGGTTTGTTCCTTTCCTTGAGGGCAAGTCAAGTGTGGGGCGTCTAGGCATAGATATTCATGCAACTGCCGGCAAGGGAGACGTTGGCTTCTGTAATCATTGGACGCTGGAAATCTCCGTTTCCCAGCCAGTGAGGGTTTATGCAGGTATGCCAATTGGACAGTTAATTTATTTTCTAGTGGAAGGGGAGGTAAAGGTTGATTACGCAAGTAAGAAATCGGCGAAGTACAACGGACGATCAGCTTTGCCAGTTGAGTCAATGATGTGGAAGAATTCCTTTTAAGTGAGTTTGGATGACACCTTTTTTCGAGAAATTCTCGACCATCACGCCGCCTCTCATTTAGTTGAAAAAAGGATCGCTAAACCGGACCTGCATGGTGAGTGGGTCAGCTTGAAGACGGGAAACAAGTGCATTGTTGAAATGAAAGTCCTAGACCTCACGATAATTTCCAGATGCACTGTTTTCGTTGAAGGTTCCGCATTGGCCAAGGCCTGCGCCTCCATCATGCGGACGAGTATCGAGGGCAGGCAAATCAATGAGGCAAAAATATTGGTTTCTGAAATAAAGGGATGGATGGAAGAAGGAATTTCCCCAAAGGAATGGAGCGGTGATTTAATCGTTTATCAAAGTCTGTCTAGATTTCCAGAGAGGATGGACTGTTCATTGTTGGGCTGGAGAGCCCTAGAGACTGCGTTGCTCGGTCACGAACCAAATTTGTTATAAGCTCCGTACTTACTCCCGCCATGCCTCCAGGCGGAGGGACCAAAGTTCTTGCGGTTGCCATATCCATAGTGAGCGTGCGCGTTGTGCATCTCATAGCTTGATTCGCAAAGTTCCTTGATGAATCGACTCTGCATCAGCCGTACGGGCATGCCTTTTTGATTGGCCATAGTGGGAAAAAGCAGATGCAGGGAACGCTCCGCTCGCGTCGTTGCAACGTAGAACAATCTGCGCTCTTCCTCAATATCACCCTCTCCTTCAATAGCCCTTTTGTTCGGAAAGAGCCCATCCGCCAAACCGATGATAAAAACATGAGGGTATTCCAAGCCTTTCGATTGATGAATGGTGGACAATCGAATACATCGCTCTCCATGCTTTACCACTCGGTCTCCGGATTCCGAACTTAGCAATACCAATTGAGAGAGCATTTCAGCCAGGTTGTCGTGCTTGGAAGCAAAGTCGACCAAGCTTTCAAGATCTTCCTCTCTTCTTGCCCAATTCTCATAAGTCGTTCGCAAGTAGGTTCGGTACCAACCATGGATTGCCTCTTCAATAACAACCGAAGGATTGGCGCAACCCGCTGCGTTATTCAATTCCTTGAGCGTTTCGGACATTTCATCCCAACCTTCTTTTGCGTCAAAGGGCACTTTCCCAAGAATTTTTTCATCCGATAAAACCTCGCAAATCCCCAATCCCTTGTCTTTAGCCACTTTCTTGGCTAACTCAAGTAACTTGAGGGCAGTCTTCTCTCCAATTTTAGGTAGCAGGCAAACAAAGCGCTGGAATGCGGTTCCGTCCTTCGGGTTGGCAACAAATCTTAACTGAGCAACCAAGTCCTTAACGTGAGCTTGTTCAAAGAACTTCAATCCACTCGTTATGAGGAAAGGCAGACCTCTGCGGGATAATTCGACCTGCAACTCCATGGCATGAAAATGGGCCCGATAAAGAATCGCGATATGATCGTAGTTGGCGCCCGAATCATAGAGCTCTTCAATTTTTGATATGACAAAATCCGCCTGCTGATAAGCGTCCAAAACAGGCACGACCTTGGGAAGTCCCTGATAGGGTTTTGACGCCTTCAGTTCCTTACTGAAACTTTTTTCTGCAGTTCGATTTTCTAAAATGCCATTGGCAAGACGAAGTATCTCGGGAGAACTTCTGTAATTGGTTTCTATTTTGTAGATCTTGGTGCCAGGATGGCGTTTGGGAAAAGAGAGAATTTGATCAAGGTCTGCTCCTCGCCATGTGTATATACATTGGGCATCATCGCCAACTGCCATGATTTGATGATTTGATCCTACATGATCGACTATCCTTGCCTGCAGTGAATTTACGTCCTGATATTCGTCTACCAGTACATGGGAAAATCGGTTTTGGAAAAATGAACGAGCTTCCTCATGTCTTTCCAAAAGCGCCAACCAAAACACAAGCAAGTCATCGTAATCGGCAAGCCCACGTTCCAATTTGGTTTGGTTGTATGCTTGGCAGAAGGCATTTATTTTTGAAACAAGATCGCGGTTGGATGGGTAGCGGGCCCGGGCGACTTCTTCCAGGTCCTTGCCAATATTTCGAGCATAACTTAACAGTCCCTTGATCGGCTTGGCCTTTGGATTTTCCTTTGATTTGAAAAAAGTTGGATCGATTTCGCGAATGACTTCATTCAACAATGAATCCGAATCTCCATCATCTAAAATGGTAAAACTCCTTGGTAAGCCCAAGAGGTGTCCGAATAACCTCAGGGCTTGAGCCCCAACATGATGGAAAGTGCCGCCGAGAAACCTATGAGCTCCAATTCCGGTTAATTCTTCAACGCGTTCAAGCATTTGCTTGGAGGCTTTGTTCGTGAAGGTAAGGAGCAGGATTTCTTCAGGAGCAACGCCTTGTTCAAGCAAATAGGCAACTCGATAGGTCAGGGTGCGGGTTTTTCCCGAACCAGCGCCAGCAAGCACTAAGGCTGGGCCTGCAGGTGCAGTAACGGCTTCGAACTGATCTTCGTTTAACTCTTTTTCGTAATCGATGCCTCTTCCAGGAATTGCCGAGCCAGCAATTGGCTCGCCAAAAAGATCATCCTCTTCGTCTTCGTAGTCGTACATCTCAAGTTTTCTTGCTTTCCTTATAGATCAAAGGAGCTAGAAAATCACGATGAACAATCTCCGGACGCCGGCTCCACGCTTGTCTCTTGAGTACTGATTCATTGTCACACAAAATTAGGATTACCAATTCTTCACTGTAAAATCGGTTAATTCCTCGAGCTTTTATATTACAATTCGGATCAAGTATGGAAACGACTTCGTCCCTGCCAAAATCCCCGCGCACCTGAGACAATCCACTCGCCAGCAGACTGGCGCCCTCTCTTAAAATGGCATTGCACGCACCTTCGTCAATTTCCAAGGAGCCTTTGGGGCTTGGGAAAAAAGCCAACCATTTCTTTCTTTGATTTAAGTCCAAACCTCTAGGGGCGAAGAAAGTTCCTTCTGCTTGCCCCTTGAGGATCTGTACTAACCGCCCCGGGTTTTCCCCACTGCCAATAAACACGCCACATCCTGACTTGGTAGCTATTTTCGCCGCCTCGATTTTTGTCGTCATGCCTCCGACCGAGGTGGGAGAACTGGTTCCATCAGCCATATTTTCTACTTCAGGGGTAATTTCGGAAACAAAGGGTATGAGGACTCCCGAACTGGCTGACGTCATCAAGCCTTTCGCAGTTGTCAGAATGATCAAAAGATCGGCCTGCAGAAGAGAAGCCAGCAAAGCGGACAAAACGTCGTTGTCTCCAAATTTCAACTCTTCGTCACTTACTGAATCATTCTCATTCACTACCGGAATGACCCTGTGCTCAATAAGCCGGCAAAGAGTTTCTTCAACTTTGCGAGATCGTGTCTGTAGATTGAAGTCTTCCCGGGTGAGCAAAATTTGAGCGGCCACTCTATCATGCGTGTCGAGGGCGGTCTTCCATGCGTGCATCAACTCACTTTGACCGATGGATGCGCAGGAGCGTAAAAGTGAAAGCTCTTGTGGACGATCACTCAGACCGAGCTTTCCCATGCCCAGTCCGACTGCCCCTGAACTCACGATGATTACTGCAGTACCAGCCTCTTGCAGTTGAAGAATTCCTGAACAGATTTGAGATATTCTTTCCTGCCGAATGTTTCCGTCTCCTGCGGACAGCAGACCAGTTCCCAATTTGATAACCACTCGTTTCATAAACGCTACCCTTATTGAAGAATGAAACAAATCCTAGTAAGGGCAATACCAACCATGGAATAATCCAAGTTCCTCAAACTCGGATAATGGATCAGACTTTTCGTAAATCGGATTCTTTGGCGGTCAGAGCCTGATTGATATGATTGACTTTGTCGTCAGTAATTCTTTGGACCTCTTTTTCGGCTCGCTTGAAATCATCTTCAGGCAACCCTTCCTTCTGAAGAGATTTGAGCGAGTCAAGACCCTCCTTGCGGGATGCGCGAACACCAATCCTCCCGTTTTCGGCAAATCCTTGAGCCATCTTGCAAAGCTCTTCTCTTCTTTCTCCGCTTAGTTCGGGTATGGGTAACCGAATAAGTTCGCCGGTGACGACCGGGCTAATCCCTAACCTGGCGTCGATCAAAGCCTTTTCAATCGGGCCAACGGTCGATTTGTCCCATGCCTGAATTTGCAAAGTACGAGCATCGGGCGTTGTAATTGCGGCGACGTCACGTAATTTCATGGATGATCCATAGACGTCAACGCTCACTCCTTCCACCATCGATGGATTGGCTTTTCCCGTATGCAGAGTCGAAAATTCATGCAGCACGTGATCCACGGATTTTTGCATGTCTTCTTCCAGTTTGTTAAAAATTATATCAGTGTCCATTTCTTGAAGATTGAGAGTGTTGGTTGATGAGGGAAAAAGAGTTTATTTGCCTGCCAGCGGTCAATTAATGAACAATTGTACCTATCGGATTGCCGCAAATTGCATCACGAATGGAGTGTTCTTGTTGTAGATCAAATACTAAAATGGGCATTCCATTATCCATGCATAGTGAGAATGCAGTTGAATCCATCACCGATAACCTTTTTTCCAAACATTCCATGTAACTAAGCTCGGCGAATTTGATCGCATCATCAAACTTGTGAGGGTCCTTGTCATAAATACCATCGACTTTCGTGGCTTTCAGGATGATGTCCGCGGAGATCTCGCTTGCCCGGAGTGCGGCTGTCGTGTCGGTGGAGAAATAAGGGTTGCCCGTTCCGGATACGAAAATGACAATCCTGCCCCTCTCAAGGTGCCTGATCGCCCGCCTTTGGATATAAGGTTCCGCCAGCTTATCCATGGCTATGGCGCTCTGTACGCGCACCACGGTTCCCATCTTTTCGAGACGATCCATCAATGCGAGCCCGTTAATTACCGTTGCAAGCATCCCCATGGAATCACCGGTCGTACGATCGATGCCCTTGCCCGCTCCTTGGAGGCCGCGAAAGATGTTGCCTCCTCCAACGACCAAGCCAACTTCGACACCCATGTCGGACACGGCTTTAATTTCTTTGCAAATTCGCTCGAGGGCTTGAGCAAAGATAGGTTCACCTTGGCTTCGACTGCCGAGGATCTCGCCACTTATCTTGAGGATGACTCGTTTATATTTTGGTTGAGGCATGGTTTCTGACGATTACCTAGATTCTTGACTTTAAAATGCAGCATCGCATTATAAACCCCTTGGAGCCTGGTGGTGTAATGGTAGCACAGAGGTTTTTGGTACCTTTAGTTGGGGTTCGAGTCCCTACCGGGCTGCCACCTGTTGTAAAAAACTCAGGCATGGTTAGCTTGCGCTAAATGAGAATTAGTTTTCAAAGGGATCAAAGGCGGGAGGAGGCGGAGGCAATTCTTGGGATTGATCATCCAACTCCGGTGGCGATCCAAAAACGTCTCCGAGGGGTACCGGAGCATCATTTTCAATTTTTGAAGGGGGAGGTAGATCGGAAAAAGGATCAAAGCTCTCCTGAGGTTGTGTGGCTGAATGGCCATCGTCCTCTTCTGCAACTGGAGGAGGAACCGAAACCGGTTCATCAATGGATGCGGGTAGTTCGCCAAAGGGATCAAGCGGGGGTGGCGTATCAAAAGGATTTTGATTTAGCGGAGCGGTTTCGGGTTCATCGTGAGGCGCGGGTAACTCGCCGAACGGATCGAGTGGAGGAGGGGTTGCAAATGGATCGGCGCCGGGAGCTGTGTCGGAAGGGGAATCCGGCGGTGGTGGAGGGCTTGCAAACGGGTCTTCAGGAAGATCGGGAAGGGTTGAGTCAGTTGGAGCTGGGTCCGGAGCTTCGGTAGCAGTGGATTTTACCTTTGCTGGCGAGGGCTTTGCTTTGGGTTTGGAAACGTTTGCTTCAGTTTTTTTGGCCGATTTTTTGGCATCGGTGGGTTTGGCGGGAGATGCGCGCTCCACCACGGCTTTTACCTTGGCAGGCTTGGGCTCAATTGCGGCAGGTTGTACCCTTGTCGGTTTGTCCGGCTGCTTTGCGCTTGCGGATTTTGTGGCTTTTCTCTCTTGCGGGCCGGACGATGGTTTCAAAGGGTCGGATGCAGGCAAAACATCGGATTTGCCTGGTTCGCTAGGCGGTTTTTGATCAATGAAACTTTCAACGGGCTTTCCCTTGCTGAACCTGATCTCGGATATTTTCTGTCCGGACTCGTCCCATTCCGAACAAATTCCGTCCTCCAAGTTATCCTTGAAGTTGTAATCAAATTGTTTTTGACCTGAAGGAAACCAACCCTGCGAATTGCCCTGCATCAAATCGTCCACAAATTGGGCGGTCAATCTCTTCAAACCATTCTCGTACCAAATGGTCCGCAGTCCGTGTTGTTTGTCACGCTGGTAAAATAAACCAAGTTTTTGAGTGCCGTTCGGATACCACTCGGAAGCCGGTCCCTCTCTAAGGCCGTGACGAAATAACGTCGAAGATTTTTGAGTGCCGTCCGGATACCATTCCTTGGCTTCGCCATGTGGCAAACCCTTGGTCATTTGAACCTCGAAAATCTTAATCCCATTTGGATGATATTCACACTTGATTCCATCGAGTACGTCATCCTTGTAAACTTCTTCCCTCCATAATTCACCGGTGATGCGAAACTCCTGTGACAAACCTTGCCGGAAACCATCAACGTAGTTAAGTACCATTCGTTTTCGTCCGTTATAAAAATACTCGGTTACCTCACCGTGTTTTTTACCATCCCTCCAAGAAGAAATTGATTTGGTCGGGCTTTTTTCGAAGGTCTCTATTGCTTTTCCGGAATAAGGTGAGCCTTGGGTAGTGTAATTTCCTTCGGATTGTATTTCCCGAACAATTCCTTCCTCATCCATTTCCAACCAGTGGAGCATGACGGTATTGTCCGAGGAGAGGGCGTGGTTGCCTCGTTGCGATCGATGTTGTGAGCATGCTGAAAATGAGATGCAAGCAAGTAAGACAAGCCATTGGGAATGGGACTTTTTCATAAAAAAATTAATGTCTCCAGTACTTGCTTCTGGCAAGAGGTTTTTGATGATTCACTCAACGGTGCATTTGATACTTTGACTGAGGCATGATTCTCTTTGATTGTCCGAAAGGATTTTAAATCATCGGTTTCCCACGTGGTTGGGAAAATCGATCACGAACTCGCTGCCTTTTCGCGCCCGATGGATAACCCGTTTTACAGGAGCCACACGGATGTGTTTGCTTAAAGTTAGTTTCACGCGGTAGTGATCCCAAGCTGTGTTGCCCAGGGGCTAGTCCTCCTTTCTTTCATTCGCATAAAGAAAATCGTCCAAGTCACGCCTTTGTTTCTTGGTCGGCCTGCCCAAACCTTTTTTCCCAATAATTCTTCCTGCCAGTCGAACCCTCTGAGCTTTGGCCTCCTCGTAGACCTCGGGAGGCGTTAGATCCGTGAAATTCATCTGAGCAAGAGAGGCGGATACGCGACTTTTAACAATACCATCCACCCGAACGATCTTTTCCAGCGGACCGACTTTCAAACTTACCACATCATCGATTGTAACCTCTTTGGATGCCTTGGCTGGTTGTTTATTGATTTTGACCCAATTTCTCTTGCATGCTTCCGTAGCCAGGTTTCTCGTCTTGTAAAAGCGCGTCGCCCATAGCCAGCGATCGATTCTCAACTTGGAAATCTCCTTGTCTTTTGGGTGCACGATTAAACGGAAGATAATCTATCAGAGCAAAAGATATTTGTCGTGGCTATCATCGTAAATGTGCCCGGAAAACACCACCATTGAATGGCAGGGATTGGTTGTTTTCCTGCCCTGGGACGGTAGAAAGCTCGATGATGAATGATTTTTTCGTTTCCGGAATCAGGAATTCCTCTGAGCTGATTTCGCCGATAGCCGGCGCGAGTATGGCTGCTTTCGACTTTTGCTCATCCGGAAGATTTAGCAAGAAGGACTCTGCTTTTTCCCAGTTGAAGTAAAGCCAGCCTAAGATAGTTCCGGAAAGCGACAATGCCAGAAGAAGAAAAAAAGATCCCCAGAAACTGGAAGCATGGGAACCTGCGGAGCTTACCGCTTGGTGTTTTCTTTCGATTATGGTCCCGATTAGGATCGAGGATTCAAAAAGGAGGTACAGAGGGATGGTAAGTATGCAAAGACTTACAGGATCGCCGCCAGGGGTTATGAGGGCGGCGGAAACCATTAGAATGACCAAGACGATTCTGCGACTGCTGCGTAATTTTTTGGTCGTGAGCATACCGATGCGGATCATCAATATGAGAACGAGAGGAAATTGAAATGCCAACCCAACGGCAAAAGTCATCCATATGACGGTGCTGTAGTAATTTCCAGCTTCGGGTCGATAGATTTCCAAGCCGAGAACGTTGAAGCTGAATTCTATGGTGAATCCAAGAGATAGCGGAAGGATGAAAAAATAAGTCATACCCGCCCCGGTTAGAAATAGAATGGTTCCGGCAATGCAGCCTGGTAGAAAAATGCCCTTCTCGCGAGGGGTAAGGCCTGGAAGAACAAATTTTCCCACGAAATATAGAATCATTGGCAGAGAAAGCCCGAGGCCTCCCAGGAAACAGATCTTCATGGCTATGAAAATCGGAGAATAGGAACGAATGACCTGAAGGAGGTTCCGGTCCTTCCCTCCGGCAAAGTGAATTAATAACCTCAGCCGGTGCTGAGGGTCTGAAATTCCCCACTCAACCAAATCTTTTTCTTCAGCATGAATAAGTTCTTTCAAGCCGATCCCTTTGCTTTCAAGCAAAGGCTGGTAATGCGGCAGACCGACGACCTGCAGATCAATTGACAGGCTTCCGAAATCCTGAACGGCGGATACCAGCGGTCTTTGTAGTAGCCTGACTGAATTATCCAAGAAGATGCCTACGAATACACATCCTAAAACAAAAGCGATACATGACTTCAAAATCACCCATCGCATTTCTTCGAGATGTTCAAGAAAATGCATCTTGTTGGGATCGCTCCCTTTCGCTTTTCCGAGAGCTCCTATCAATCCGCGCTCGCGAAAGCGCTGACCAAAGGTATTTGGTTTATCTTTGGAAACGGGTGACATTAATTTTTATGAGTTAATGAGAACAACCATGCGAAAGAGAAATTATTGTGTTACAAAAGACCATGGTCGTCTAGCTTGGAATCGAAGAGTTCCGAGATTTTACCAGTCGAATTGAGTGGCGAATCCTGAACCTGGGACTCATCGTGGAATCGAAGTACGAACAAATTGGATGTTTGCCCGTTTCCCCACCCTTGAAGTGCTCCGTTGACAACTCGGCGTAATGTTTAGATATTCGACGATTTGTTATTAATTAGCAGGGCCCATTAGCCAGTCTGGTCAAATGGAACCGATCACTCAAACCAACCTCTCTAACATGGCACAGAAAAAGAAGATTAAAACCGCCAAAGGAAAATCGGCTAAGAAAACTCCCACCAATTCGGCAATCAAATTGAAAGACGTCAAATACGTATATGATTTTGGAAAGAAAACGGATGGAGATGCAAGGCAACGCGAGTTGCTTGGTGGAAAGGGAGCCAACTTGGCTGAAATGGCGCGTATCGGACTGCCTGTCCCTCCTGGATTTACGATTACGACGGAGGTCTGCACTTATTACTACGCCAATGGTCGGTCCTACCCTAAAACCTTGGACGAACAGATGCGCCAGTCCGTAGCCTTGATGGAAAAACAGCTTGGTAAAAAGCTTGGAGATTTGAAGAAGCCCCTGCTTCTTTCGGTCCGTTCCGGAGCCCGGGATTCCATGCCAGGGATGATGGACACGATATTGAATCTCGGCCTGAACGACGAGACGGTAGAGGCATTGGCCGCTTCATCCGGAAACGAGCGCTTTGCCTGGGATTGCTACAGACGTTTTATTCAGATGTACGGGGACGTGGTCATGGGCGTACAAAAGCTTCCATCGGAAGATCACGATCCTTTTGAGCACGTGATTGAAGCGTTCAAGGCGGAGATTTTCCCAAAGCAAAAGGGTGAAGTGGACGATTCGAAAATTTCCGCATCCCACATGAGGGAACTGGTCAATCGTTTCAAGGCCTTGGTAAAGAAACGTACTGGAAAGGACTTCCCGACTTGTCCATGGGAGCAACTGGAAGGATCTGTTGGCGCTGTTTTTGGTTCTTGGATGAATGATCGGGCTATCGTTTATCGTCGTAAGTACGGTATACCTGCGGAGTGGGGGACGGCAGTCAACGTGCAGGCCATGGTTTTTGGGAATACTGGGAAAAAATCCGGCTCCGGGGTTGCATTTACGCGTGATCCTGCTTCCGGAGAAAAAGTCCTGTATGGAGAGTTTCTCACCGATGCGCAGGGTGAAGACGTGGTGGCCGGCGTACGCACGCCTCGTCCGGTTGCTCAGCTTAAGAAAGTGCTCCCCAAGCCTTTCAAGGAGTTGATCGCAGTTCAGAAGAAACTAGAAAAGCATTTCAAGGACATGCAGGACTTCGAGTTTACCATTGAAGACGAAACGCTTTACATGCTCCAAACTCGCAACGGTAAGCGTACTGGTTTGGCTGCGGTACGAATCGCAGTCGAAATGGTCAAGGAACGGTTGATCGATTGGAAAACCGCGATCAAGAGAGTGCCTGCGGATCAATTGGATCAGGTTCTTTCTCCAGTTTTCGATGCAGCCGCCCAGAAGGCAGCCGCTACTCTGTGCAAAGGCCTGCCCGCCGGCCCAGGAGCTGCTTCAGGAAGGGTATGCCTTAATGCGGAGAGAGCTGTCGAAGCCGCCAAGGATGGGAAGGTCTTGCTGGTGCGGCAGGAAACCTCCCCCGAAGATTTGCGTGGCATGATTGCTGCCGAAGGTATCCTTACTGCTCGAGGAGGAGTTTCTTCACACGCTGCATTGGTCGCTCGTCAAATGGGCAAGGTCTGTGTTTGTGGAGCCGCTGCCCTTGAAATCGATTACAAGGCCCGTTCTGTCAAGGTTGGGAAGAAGATATTCAAGGAGGGAGACTTTATGTCGATCAATGGAACGACCGGAGAGGTGTTTGGTGGTGAACTGAAGACCGCTCCCTCTGAAATCATCCAAGTTTTGATCGATAAAAAGTTGGATCCGAAGAAAAGCCGGGATTTCCAAAACTTTTCAAAATTGATGAATTGGTGCGAACAAGCCACCAAAATGACCGTGAGAACCAATGCCGACTCACCATCCCAAGTCGCCAATGCCGTGGCTTTCGGAGCCAGTGGAATTGGGTTGTGCAGAACCGAACATATGTTCTTCGAAGGGAATCGAATCGATGCGATGCGCCAAATGATCCTTGCGTATGATGAAAAGAACCGGCGGGCGGCTTTAAAGAAGCTTCTTCCGTTTCAACGCAAGGACTTCACCGGTATCTTCAAGGCCCTTCAAGGAAGACCGGCTACCATCCGTTTGCTTGATCCTCCTTTGCACGAGTTTCTTCCTCATGATCAAGCGTCACAAGGCGATTTGGCCAAAAAGCTTGGAGTTAGCTTGGCTTCGGTCAAGCGCCGTGTCGAAGACTTGCATGAATTCAATCCTATGCTTGGACACCGTGGGTGTCGTTTGGGCATATCCTATTCCGAAATCACGGAAATGCAGACTCAGGCAATTATCGAAGCGGCCTTGGCAGTACAGGAGAGCGGTATTGAAGTTAATCCTGAGATCATGGTGCCGCTCGTCGGTTTCTCCAAGGAACTGGAACTTCAGGTGGAGATCATTCACCAAACAGCAAAGAGAGTTTTTGCGGCAAAGGGCAAGAAAGTGAAATACTTGGTTGGAACAATGATCGAGATTCCCAGAGCTGCTTTGGTTGCCGATGAGATTGCCAAAACCGCTCAGTTTTTTAGTTTCGGGACCAATGACCTGACCCAGACGACCATGGGAATGAGCCGTGACGACTCGGGCAGTTTTCTTCCCAATTACACGGAATTGGATGTCATATCAGCCAATCCTTTTGCAAGTGTCGATCAGGACGGGGTCGGGCAATTGATGGAAATTGCCGTTAAGAAAGGCAAGACTTCCCGTCGTTCCATTAAACTCGGAATATGTGGTGAACACGGAGGTGATCCGTCGAGTGTTGTCTTCTGTCATAAGATAGGATTAAACTATGTCAGTTGTTCACCCTTTCGCGTGCCAACCGCTCGATTGGCAGCTGCGCAGGCAGCGGTTTCCTGAGTTACAAGCTTGGATATCTCTGGTGCAACTCGAGCCCAGGCATGAGAATGCCTGGGCTGAAGTTGCACTATTTACAGACTCAAAGTTCCCATGTTTGAGGTTAATGAAAAACCCAAGCTCGTTGAGCGTGCTTTTATACTTTCATTTGTAAAGTCTGAGAAAGAGCGGGCTGAGGCGGACTCCCTGTTGGATGAACTTAGAGAACTGATTTGTAACCTTGGAATTACCGTAGTTGGGCGAAAGGTCGTACGCATAAGAAAAGCATCACCCGGTTTTATTCTAGGCAAAGGTAAAGTCGAGGAAGTTATCGATGAGTTGAGCAAATTAGATGCGGACGCGCTTGTGTTCGACAACGAAATCTCGCCGGCCCAGCAACGGAATTGGGAGAATGAGAGCAAAATTCTCGTTATAGACCGTCATGAGGTGATCTTGGACGTTTTTGCAGAAAGGGCGCGAACGAAAGAAGCGAAATTGCAGGTCAAGCTCGCTCGATTGGAGTACTCCTTGCCAAGATTACGTAGAGCATGGACTCATCTGAGCAGGCAGAGGGGAGGGAGAGTCACTCAAAGGGGAGAAGGTGAGGCTCAGATTGAACTTGATCAACGGATGCTGAGAGATCAGATAGCTTCGACGCGGAGGGAAATCCTCCAAGTTTCAAAAAACAGACAGACAGGCAGGTCGCGGAGGCAAAGGTTGCCCTTGCCATCATTTGCAATCGTAGGCTATACAAATGCCGGAAAATCCACTCTTCTTAATGCAGTGACGGGCTCGGACGTTTTGTCTGCAGACAAATTATTTGCCACACTTGATCCGACGAGCCGCAGGCTTGAATTACCGAGCCGTCGCGTGGTCGTGCTCACTGATACCGTAGGATTTATTCGAAAACTTCCTCACCGATTGGTCGATTCGTTCAAGGCTACGCTGGAAGAAGCTTTGATGGCCGACTTAATCTTACATGTCGTCGATCTATCCTGTCCGGAATATGAAACGCACATGAAAACCACTGAAGACGTGTTGTCCGAGCTGGGCGCAAGTGACCGTGCAATTCTTACCGTTTTCAATAAAATGGATCGAGTAAGAGACGAGCTTGCTGATATCAAAGCGAAAAGATTGTGCTCAAAGGCAGTTTTCTTAAGTGCCCGCACAGGAGAGGGCATAGATCTTTTGCTCCATGCATTGGAAGAATTTCTTAATGCCAAAAGAGCGGTGGAATCTTATTTAGTCCCTCTGGACAGGTATGAACTTGTCGTAAGACTGAGAAAGCAGGGGGAACTTCAGAAAGAGGATTGTATTACGGAAGGTTACTTAATTACCGGTTCTCCGCGCGATCGGTTGATGGAAGAACTCGATCAGTATCGGATTCCTTAAAGGAGTCAATTATCCTTGGCTTTATTTCTTAGGTAATCAACCCAAGTAACCCGAAGCATGCCGGCGGCCATCCAAAAGACACCCGACATACAAAAGGAAGTCATACTTGCTACAACGTTTACCGCAACAGGGTCGTATGAGGGAACGTGAGGGATAAGAACTTCACGCATGAAGAGAAAAAACAAGACCGTGAGAACGACATCCACGACTCTTCCTTTTCGTGATACAAGGGGTTTGTTGCTATCGTCTGATGACATCTGACTTAGAATGTTATCAATTTGATGAAGGTCAAACCAAACTAACATACCAAATCGTTAGCCTGAAGTATACGACGTTTGATTTCCGGCACATCCAGTTCCTGTAAAACACTGGGTAGTATCCGGTTTAGGGGTAGTGCGGGCAAGTGATCCAGTTTCTCTGCCAAGATCAATTTCCTGTTTGCGGAAACTTCGTCAACCCGGTCAATGGGGGTAAAGTGCGGCGCGCTTGCCACGACTTCGGGATGGTTTTCGATCAAATCCTTGATAGCCAGAACGGCCTCGGCAAACCTATCCAATTCCTTCTTAGTGTAACTTTCGGTTGGTTCGATCATCAAGCCGAAAACTTCCGGGAATGCGACGGTTGGAGCGTGAAACCCGAAATCAAGGAATAATTTTCCGACTTGTGGGATGGCTTGATTCTTGTTGATTCCTGCATCTTGCAGGCGGGAGAAATCCCGTTCGCTCAAGGTGAGAATAAATTCGTGCATTCGAGGGACGTTTCCAGCATTGCATGGTAATGAGGGATACCTTGATCTAAGAATTTCAAACAAATATCGCGCGGATAGTACCGCCATCGATGCCATTCTGGGTACGCCCGCCTTGCCCAGCCTCAATAGATAGGCATATGCCCTGACCTTGTGGCCGAAATTGCCCCAGTTCCTGTGAAAAGTGCCAATTGAATTCTTGGGTCTTGTCGATCGAAAGGTACCCTCCTTGGTTTTGACGATTTGTTTGCCAGGCAAAAAGTCGAGGAGCTTTTCGGAAACAGCTACAATAGCATCCCCAGGGCCACCTCCGCCATGGGGAATCGTCCATGTCTTGTGCAAGTTGTTGTGTACTGCATCGACACCGAGCTTTCCTAAATCCACGATGCCAGCAATTGCATTCATGTTGGCTCCGTCCATGTAGACCAAACCGCCAGCATGGTGCACTTCTTGGGCTATCGTGCGGAAGTTTTCCTCAAAAATACCTGAAGTGTTGGGGTTGGTTATCATCACCCCGCAAAGATTGTTACGATGTATCTCCAATTTCATTCGAAAGTCATCCAGGTCAATCATGCCCTGATGGTTTGCTTGAAGGCAGACGATGCCAGAACCGTACCCCGCCGTAGCTGCCGTGGCGAAGTTAGTCCCATGGGCCGAGCTCGGAATGAGAACTATATTACGATGTTCTTCATTTCTGGATTTGTGATATGCCTGAAAGAGCTTGAGTCCAACGAGTTCGCCCTGAGCCCCGGCTACGGGCTGGGTGGTGACACCTGCGAGACCGGTAATCTTTTTAAACCACTCTTGAATTTCGAACAATACTTCGAGAGGTCCCTGTGCATCTTCTTCGGGAGATTGTGGGTGAATTTCCGAGAAACCTTCCAAGGCAGCAGCCCAATCATTGAGCATGGGGTTGTATTTCATCGTACAGGACCCAAGGGGATAGCATCCATCGTCCGGACTTACGTTCAAATTCGCCAGTTGCTGATAGTAATTCGCCAGCTCGTCATGGGAAAAGCCGGGCAAGCCAGCAGGCTCTTTCCGCAAGAGGGCAGGGGGAGGAGTGGCTTCTTCGGAACATTCGTGTGATGCGGGAAAGCGGGTGAAAAGAAAATGCCTCAAGGCAAGCAATTCCTCTTCGCCATGCCGATCAGAAAAGCTTATCTTGAAAAGATTGCTTTGGAGCCCGGGCATGCGGTCGGATACATCCACTCCGACTTGCAAACCTTGCTGGCTGGCAGATCCGAGAAAATCATCGTCATCTTTTACTGTAACAAGCAGATCATTGAATCCTGGCGTATCCGGAAATGCCAAATCTATTCCTTGGCGTTGTCGTATCCATTCTGAAGTCTGCTTACGCGCGCTCAGTGCCCGAGTCAGTGAGTTCTTCAATCCGGATTCTCCTTTGGCTAATAAGTTGGCGCCCGCAAGAGTGGCGAGAAAGGCTTGGTTGGAGCAAACGTTGGAAGTCGCCTTTTCCTTGCGGATATGCTGCTCGCGGGTGGAAAGAACCATGACGAAGCAATCCCTGCCTTGGATATCCTTGGCCCGACCGACATATCGGCCGGGTGTGTTTCTAATATCATGGCGGTTTTTTTCATTATACCGGCAACCAAACAGCCCCAGTCCGGGTCCGCCAAAGGATGGAGAGATGGCCAGATGCTGTGCTTCTCCTGCTATGAAATCAACTCCTTCATGGCCGAAATCAGTGGGTGGTTTCAAGCCTCCCGTAGCCAATAGCATAGGGTCAATTACTGCAATCGAGGGTATGTCGTGAGCGCGAGCGAAGTTAGTCAATAGATCGACGTCCTCCATTAGTCCCAGGGAGTTGATCTGGGGGAACACGAACGCGGAAATTTCGAGGCATTGCTCCGGCGAGAGACCGGCGATGAAGTCATAATCTAGCCTGCCGGTGGATGAACTGGTTGGCGCAGTCTTGAAAATCAGTCCAGTTCCTTCGGCATGAGTTCTTAGAAATGCCATGTCTTCGGGGTACAATGAATCCGCCAGCAATACGTATCCGGGGCGTTTTCTGGATCGGCGGGCGCAAGAGACTGCCTCGAAGATGGCGGCCGATCTGTCATAGAGCGAGGTGTTTATGGCTTCGAAACCAGTGAGCGCGGAAAGAGTGCATTGATAAATCCAGTGCGTCACCAAAGTCCCCTGACTGCGCTCCGGCTGGTAAGGAGTGTAAGACGTGCTCAAGGGTCTAAGTTTAAGGATATCGTTAACGATCGGATGCACCTTCCAGTGGGGAAGCATGTCACCAATGAAGGATAATTTGATGTTGGACTTTTGGGAAACCTCCACGAGGGAATCAACTGCTTCGTAGTAAGTTAATTCATCGGGCAAGTCGCTGTCTTTCCTCAGACGTATTTCATCACCAAGGTGAGAAAACAGACTCTCAACCGAATCAATTCCAAGCTTTGCCAACATTTCAGCTGTATCGTTTTCACTTGCCGAAATATAATGCCTATGGATCTCCCGGGGGTACTCGGATGGATCATAGGGTAGTTTCACAGATGAAGGCGAGCCTTTGGTTGCAGAGTCGATTTTCATTCAATCATTCTAATCCATATTAAATCTTGGCGAGAACGCAAAAGCGTTCACGTGGACAATTTCCGCAAGCTCGAGTCGTTAGGCTGTCAGGGGGATGTCAGGCGACCTTCGATCCAAGTATTCTTTTCTTCGATCTGACCGTTGGCATCATAAAAAATCTCTTCGCCGTGGAGCCTGCCGTTCTTAAGTTCGACTTCTCCTTGAGGGACGCCAGAGGCCGTAACGATCCGCATTCGGCCAGAGAAAGGAACGCCGTTTGTTTTGGAGCGAATGGTGTCTATGCCATCAACAAGCTCGGTGCTAAACTGGGCTTCTGCCTGTTCAACGGTACCAACCCAATCTGGCTGGTCTTTTTCGCTGTAATCCGATCCCTTTTCCGCGGGTATGAGGGAGGAGGTCTCTTTCTCGACCGAAGATTTCGGGGCAGGTGCGGGTTTAGCGGCCGGTTTAGCCTGTGAGGGCGGGAGCATTTCCTGATTTGGATTTTTCGGTGCGGACTTGGGCCGATCCAGTTTTTCGTCTTCAGGGATTCCTGTAGAGGTATTTTTGGGCGGGTTTGTGACAGGGCTCTTTTTCTCAGTCGCATTCGCGTTTGTTTGGACGGCAATGGCAGGAGCTTGTTCTAACTCGGCAAGGGGTTCCTGGACAATTGGTTTCGTGGAGTGTACAGGTAAGGGAGCGGGCTTGCTGACAAGTTCGCCTTTTCGCCAAATTCCACTGACGATACGACCGTCGGGATAGGTAAGAGTTCCCGCGCCATGTTGCATGTCATCAAACCATTCCCCTTCATAGACAATTCCTTCAGGAGACGTGAAAATTCCTCGGCCATGGCGCATGCCTGCGAGGAAGTCACCCTCGTAACGAGAACCATCAGGCCATAAATAAATTCCTTTGCCGGTACGTTCATCGTGGTGATAGTTGCCTGAATAAGTTTCTCCGTTAGCCCACATGAATCTTCCTTTTCCATGCCTAAGGTCGTCGCGGTACCCTCCTTCGTAAATCGAACCGTCGTGCCACCTGTATATGCCAGTCCCATTCTTTTTGCCTTCTTTGTTTAGCGGGCCAGTATAAGACCCGTCTGCAAAATCGATGTTCGCATGATGAGAAGTCCGGCAAGCGGTTGTGAGGAATATTGCGGATATGCAGGCTATAGAAATCGTGAGCGATTTAGTCATGTGGAATCATCCAAAATGATACTTTGCATACGGGCAAGCGTGGAAATCAAGGATTTTTGTTGAATGGGTTGGGTAATTAAGTTGCCAGTTCAAGCGCTTTTCTTCAAATAGACCCTTTCGGAGAGGTGGCAGAGTGGTCGAATGTGCCCGACTCGAAATCGGGTGTGCTGCAAGGTACCGCGGGTTCGAATCCCGCCCTCTCCGCCAGTAAGAAACTCAGGATTGATTGCTCTCGTAAAATGCATTTATTTTTTGAGCGACGTCACGAAAGGAAATGTCGGCTGAGTAAATGTGCTTGAATTCTTCAATGGCAGACTCCGATTTCCCCATCGATTCATAACAGCACCCAAGCTCATAAGAAGCGTCTTTCTTGCGCTCATCCATTATTTGAATTTCGTTCTTTAGAAGATTGAATTGTTCGATTGCGAGATCGAAAAACTTTTTCCTGCGGTAGGCGCGTCCAAGAAAAAGAATGGCATCAAGCCGAACTTTGGCATTCCTTTGAGCGAGTTGGAAATGAGGCAGGCATTCATCGTAGCGGGCATTTTCAAAAAGCAGTGATCCTAATTCATGTCGATATCCATAATCGTTGGGGTATCGCTTCACCAGAGATTCCAACTGTTCCAGTTGATATTTATTTTTAGCTGCGCGCGCTTGTTCCAATCCCTTTTGAGATGAAGGGTTTTGAGGATCGGTGGATAAGGCTTTATCCCATTGATCAATTAGATCATCGTAATATTCAAGAGTGAGCAGTCTTTCCTTTTCCTCCAAGGAGACGTCGCCCTTGCCCGCCTCTTGTTTGCGGGCCTGTTGAATCCATGCTATCGCATTTTGCAAATCTCCATATCGATGATAATAATCGGATAGTTGTCGATAGTTGGTGAGATTGCCCGGCTCGGATTGAACGAGATCGTAGGTTTGGCGAATCAAGGCTTCAAGACCCTTGGCATCGGTGACCGTCTTGGCTGATTGCTCGAGGGAGACCGCTTCTTCCTTGTCCTTGAGTTGATCTCTGAAATCAGTGGAGTTTTCCCATTTGCCTTGATTCATCGCGACAGCTACTGAGGCACGCTTCATCAAATCCTCAGCGTCACCATCGCCGGGATTGATCTCAAGTATCGCGTTGCCCGTTTGTATGACGGCATCGGGATCATCTGCGTCCAAATGCGCTTGGGCTAACTTTTTAAGAACGCTCAGGTCTCTTGGCTGGAATTTACGTATCGTTTCATATGCAAATACCGCCGTGCTCCGCATGCCAAGGGCAGTCGCAGCTAATGCGAGCATCTCGTGAGCAGTGGAATTTGCAGGATTCTTATTGATGAGTTCTTCCGCCGCTTGCAGGGATTGACCAGGATCCCTGTCCGCTTTCATCTTAAATAAAAAGGGGGCTGCGGTCACTTTTCCAATCAATGCGCCGATTCCTTTGGTGGATTGCCTGTATTTCTTGATTTGCTGATCTCTCAAGCGTTTGCGCAATTCCAGGCAACCGGGAGATTGCTTGAGTACGGACCGATAAATTTCCATGGAATAATCGGGGTCGGACCGGAGGGCTCGGTCGGCTCCTTCAACCTGCTTGACTTGTCTGGGGTCAAGTTGTGAAATGTCAATCTCTTCGATCATTTAGGGCAGGATGAGGTTCATGACGCGGCGACGAACCTTTTGATAGATAGTAAATGACGCTTCATTACAATGCTTTTTGAATCTCTTTGCCCAAGTTTTCAAAAATGGAATTTACAAGGCTCATAGACTTTCCCTCCACCAACAGGCGAATTCTAGACTCTGTTCCTGAATATCTCAGAAGTATTCTACCGGAATTTCCTATTTGGTCGCGTTCAGCAGCAAGCGCCTTGCTCAAGGCTGGGGCCTGCTCGATCGGGATTTTCTCGGCAACCGAAAAAGAACCTGCCCGCGATGGCCAGAGAAGGATTTCATCAGCCAATTCTGATATTGATTTCTGGCTGTTTCTGACAGCCTGCAGAACCATCAGTGCGGCAAAGAGACCGTCTCCCGTAGGCAAATAATCGGTGGCGATGACGTGGCCGGATGACTCCCCTCCCCAATTGGAAGCAAATTCTTTCATTGCAAGGTAGACGTTTCTGTCCCCTACGTCTGATAATTCAAGTCCAACTCCCCGCGCTTCAAGAGATTGCCTTAAGCCTGAATTGCTATGAATCGTGGCCACGAACAAGGAATTTTGCAATTGGTTGGAACGGTGGGCATGCAAAGCCAGAAGGCCGAGAATTTGATCCCCGTCGATCACTACTCCATCTTGATCGAGGAAACGCACGCGATCGCCATCTCCATCGTGAGCGATTCCTAAATCCGCCTTTTCTCGGATGACGGATGCTTTGAGTGAATCAAGGTTTTCTGAACCGCAAGCTTCGTTAATTCTCCCCTCTCCGCAATGACTTGAAATTATATTTGCACCAAGAAGTTTCAGAATGTGAGGCGTGCTTTGGGCAGTGGCTCCGTTAGCTAGGTCCAAGGCAATGCGCATACCTTCGAGCAAGCCATGCTCGAACCGACTCAAAAGACTCTCCAAGTAGGCATCGAGATGAGAAATCGAAGGGATGGATGTGGGGGTAGGGGGCGAATCCTCTGTTCTGTCGATTAAATCTTCGATGAGACTTTCCTCATCGAGGCTTATTTTCGAGGCTTTATTGGAAAAGCATTTGATCCCGTTGTCTTGATGTGGGTTGTGAGAGGCGGTAATCATGACCCCGAAATCTGCCTCATGGTAAAGAATCCCAAACGCAAGAGCCGGGCTTGGCAGGATACCGGAGTTGATTACTTGGGCTCCGGAACGAGCGAGGCCGGCTCCGCAGGCTTGAAGCAAGGACTCTCCGGACGCACGGGTGTCACGACCAAGAATCACGGTCGGTCTCGACGCTGTCTTGTCTTCGAGGAATTTACCAATCGCACGCCCCGCGCGATAGGCAAATTCTTCATTCATGATGACCGAGCCGTATTTCGCTCGTATACCATCCGTGCCAAAATATTTTCTCATTTGGAAAAAAATCCTTTGGCTTTTTCCAACCAGGACAAGACGTGCCCCTCCAGTAAAAGTTTTTCCGCAATCTCAACGCCTTCTTCGAGGGTCTTTGCCTTGCCGACTAGAAAAAGGGCGGAGGCGGCGTTTACAAGAATGGTTGATTGCAAGCCGGGCTTTGCCTTGCCTTGCAACAATTGTTTCAAAATGCCAAGGTTTTCCTCAATGGTTCCCCCGGATAGATCATTCTTCGAATAAACTTCTTGACCCCAATCCTCCGGATGCAAGACAACCGATTCATTATTGGGTAAACCATAGGGCTGGATAAGGTTTGAACCGCAAGAGGTCAATTCATCGACCCCTTGGTTGTTTTCTTCGGCAATAAGGCCGTGGACGACCCACCCGGAGCGCCCGCCATTTTCTTGAAGGGCATGAGCCATCTGTTTCATGTAAGCGGGATCGTAAACACCGAGTAACTGATAAGCTGGTCGAGCCGGATTCAGGCATGGCCCGAGCCGGTTGAAGATAGTAATCGTACCTTCTTCGGCTAAGGCTTTTCTAGTAGCGGCAAGATGCTTGAAGGCAGGATGGAAATGAGGCGCGAAAAGAAAGCAAAAATTGAGTTGTCGTAGACTTTCCTTGAGAACTTCCGGCTCAGTTTCCATGGGTATGCCGAGGGCTTCAAGCAAGTCAGCGCTTCCACATTTTGAACTTATCGATCTGTTGCCGTGCTTGATGACCGGAACTTCGGCAGCGGCGAGCATGATCGACACAATTGTCGATACGTTGAAACTGCCAACTCGGTCACCGCCCGTTCCGCACAAGTCTATTGCTCTGGAAGAAAAGTCTTCAAGTTGCGGATCTCGTGAAAAAGATCTAAAGCGTTTGACGAATAGATGAAACTCCCTGACGCTTTCGCCTTTTCTTGCCAGTTCCGCCAAAAAGGATTTCTTTGCATCCACCTCCACTTTTTCATCGATCAATTCTTCGATGGATAGATTGATTTGAGATTCTGAGAGGTCTTGCGAGGTTTTTAATTTTTTGGTGATCTCTAGTAAGTTGCAATGCATCGAATGGTGTAGGTTTTTTTTCGTAATTAAGGGAACGAAGGGTTATGACCTTGCTCTGTTTGAAAATGTGAGCAAGTACAGAACGCTTGCATAAACTACAAACAAAATCCCTCTTGTTGATATTTCTACTAGGAGTGACTCAGCTCTATGGCGAGATCGAAGCCAGCCAAGGGGAGGAGTTGAGCCTGTTGGGATATGATCAAGCTTTCGTCCTTGGCTTGGTCGAGGGCGTAACTGAATTTCTGCCCGTTTCCTCAACCGGCCATCTTATTCTCGTTAACCATTGGATAGGCGATGAAGACACTCCTGTAGGGGAGGAAAAGGAAGCTGTTCACGCATACTTGATCATTATCCAAGTCGGTGCCATTCTTGCGGTGGCCTCAATTTATTTTCAAAGAATTCAAGCGGTTTTGCTCGGTTTTTTAGGATTGAATCCCGAGGGGCGCAAGCTTGGTTTTTCCTTGTTGATAGCGTTCCTGCCGGCAGCGGCTATGGGTCCATTTCTGGATCACTTGATCGAGGCCCTTTTATTCGGGCAATTGCCTGTCGCCCTTGCACTCGTTGCAGGTGCCGTCTTGATGTACTGGGCGGAGCGAAAGAAAAAGCAAAACATCCACAATCCTTGTCTTAACAAATCGAGCCTTCAGGACTTAACTTTCAGGAATGCGTTGACCATTGGTTTGTTACAATGTTTTGCCATGTGGCCAGGCACGAGCAGATCCATGATGACGATCGTCGGGGGTTACGTCGTTGGATTGAGTCGGGCCAAGGCGGCCGAATTCAGTTTTCTACTTGGGTTGGTCACCTTGTCCGCGGCCGCTTTTTACAAGGCCTACACAAAGCATGATGCGCTATTGGGCAACCTTGAGTGGGGGCCACTTTTGTTTGGTTGTCTGATTGCCGGAATTTCCGCGGCCTTTTCCGTACGTTGGCTCGTTGGGTACCTCAGTCGGCACGGACTAGGCGTCTTTATTTTTTATCGACTGATTCTGGGATTCCTTGTTTTGGGCTTATATTTTTGGGGCCGATGAAAGATCGTTCTCCATCAATCATTCGCGCCACACAAACCTTGACGAACGTCGGGCTCAATGTTTTAATAATTGATTATGGGACAGCCTAAGAGAAAGCAATCCAAGCAGCGCAGCCGTAAACGGCGTGGAGCCAATCGTTTTAAAGCCCCCTTGCTTGTAAAGGAACCGGACGGATCGTTTTCTCGTCCTCACCGGGTCAATCCTGATACTGGTGAGTATCGCGGTCGCCAAGTTCTTGACTTGGAAATTTAAGCCACCCTCCAAGAGGCGGCATGGGTAAGCCTGAATCTCGCATTGCCCTTGCCGTGGACGCCATGGGGAGTGACAAGGGCCCTGGCGAAATTCTTGCTGGTTTAGCCAAGTGTGCCTCCTTTGCCCCTCGTGACCTTGAGTTTCTGATCTTCGGCCGAGAGGAAGAGATTGGTGTTCACTTGGAAAAAGATTCAAGCCTCAAGGAACTCAATCTCTCCATTTGCCATGCTCCGGAAGTCGTGGAAATGGATGAAAAACCAATTGCCGGCATCAAGAACAAGAAAAAATCCTCCATGTCTCTAGCCCTGGAAGCCCTCAAGGAAGGTGAGGCCGATGCACTGTTAAGTTGCGGAAACACCGGTTGTCTGATGGCTGGTGGAACGATTCGATTACGAACGCTTGATGGAGTGGAGAGGCCTGCCCTTTGTACGATTTGGCCGGGAAGAGAAAGATATTTCACTTTACTTGACGCGGGGGCCAATCCACATCCCAAACCTTTTCATATCGTTCAAAATGCGATTCTCGGATCGAATTACGCCCGAGTCGCCCTTGGTTTGGTTCGTCCCAAAGTTGGATTGTTGACGATTGGCACCGAGGAGGGCAAGGGGAACGAGTTGATCCATGATGCCCATGAGATGCTCAAGGAAATTGACGGCAGTATCGTCAACTATGCCGGTTTGATCGAGGGATTTCAAATCTTTGAGAATGTGGTCGATGTTGTGGTGTGCGATGGATTCGTTGGAAACATCGTTCTCAAGGCCTGTGAGTCATTGAGTAAGTTGATTGGCAGTTTTTTAGACGAAGAACTAAAAAGAAATGCTCTTCGTAAAACCGGCGCCTTGCTTTCGATGGGGGCTTTTCGTAGCCTCAAGCAGCGAATTAATCCTGAGCAATTCGGAGGAGCGCCGCTTCTTGGCCTCAATAGGAACGTGATCAAGGCTCATGGTTCTTCAAACCGTAATCACATCAGCGGGGCGGTTAAGATTGCTTTGGATTTGGTTCAACATGATATGATTGGGCAAATGCTAGAAGACATTCGCGGCGCCAATGAAATACTCCGGCCCTTTCACTCCACAGGTTCGTCTGTATCGAGCCAGCCCTCATGAGTCCCTCCGTGCTTACGCGGTTAATTGGTTTTGGCTCCTATGCACCGGATAACTCCGTGGATAATTTGGAGTTGTGTCGCAAAGTCGATACTTCGGATGAGTGGATTCGTGCTCGGACGGGAATAAGTTCAAGGCACATTGCTCATAAGGAACAGCCAACCAGCGAGCTGGCTTTTCGAGCGGCAGAAATTGCAATATCGTCTTCCGGTCTGCAGGCTTCGGAGATCGATCTCGTTATTGTGGCCACGATTACACCGGATATGGCCTTCCCCTCGACTGCATGTTTGTTGCAGCACAAGCTTGGCTTGAGCAAGGTCGCCTGTTTTGACTTGGAGGCAGCTTGCTCTGGGTTTCTTTACGCACTCGATGTGGCCGACGCAATGCTGACGTCCGGCAGGTACAGGAATGCTCTGGTAGTGGGCGCTGAAAAAATGTCAAGTATCATGGACTGGGAAGATCGCACCACTTGCGTTCTCTTTGGAGACGGGGCGGGAGCGGCAATTCTCTCAAAAGCCGGCTCTGGCCCGGAGCTTTTGGGATTCGTCAGTGGAGCGGATGGATCCAATCCATCTTTGTTGTGCCAGCCAGGGGGCGGATCCGCCAATCCGGCAAGCGTCGAGTCGATAGAGAATAGATTGCATTTCTTGAAAATGAATGGTCGTGAAATTTTCAAGCTGGCCGTTCGTGTCATGGAAAGTTCCGCCCGTGAGCTTCTGGACAAGAATGGAATATCCATTGATCAAATCGAGCACGTTATTCCTCATCAAGCGAACGTCCGTATAGTCGAAAGTTTGTCTCAAAGGCTTGGCATTCCCATGAATAAGTTTTTCTGCAATCTTGAAAGATTTGGAAACACTTCCGCGGCTTCCATACCCTTGGCTTTTGACGAGGGTCTGCAGAAAGGCATCTTCAAAAAGGACAGCCTTGGATTAATGGTTGCATTCGGTGCGGGATTGACATGGTCGTCCACTCTTGTTCGATTCTAATTTTTGATTATTACATTCACCATGTTTCCTCGTTGTACGCTTGCGCTTTTACTCTTCCTGGGATGTCAGTTTGACGTCAGTGCCTTGAACCGAACGAATTCGGATTCAAGAATTGGGAAGGAAGAAGAGAGCCATGTTTTCCCGGGAACTGGATTTTTTGTTAAAAATTACGATCCTTACGATGATGAAAACGCAAAAGAATGGTTTTTAGAGGCAGTTTCTCTTGAAAAGGAAGGTGACCTCAAGGGCGCTCTCAAGACTTATGAGAAATTTACCAAAAGGAGATCGGACCTTGTCTTGCGTAGAGCTGACAAACGCATACTAGTTGGACCGGAATCCATTTTTCGAGCCTCTGGCATTCGCGAGGATGGAGGGGATTGGAAGACAGCCTTCGACTACCTGCAATTAATCGCCGAAGCTTATCCTCAGTATGATTTTGAAAAAGTCGCTTCGTCGCTGCTGCGCCTTGCCGAACGGCTTGCCAAAGAAAAATTACCAAAGAAGTGGGGGGTGATTCCGAGATTTCGCTCGGGTGCGGAAGATCGAAAAAGATTAAGCCAGATTGCCAGCCTGGCTCGCGGACCTCGTTTCGCGCCTCGAGCCCTGATGGTCCTGTCGGAAATTGCCCTGAAGGACGAAAAGGAGGAGGATGCAATCGATGCATTGGAAAAGCTTGTAAATTATTACCCGGAAAGTCACTTTTGTGAGCAAGCATACTTTCAGCTTGGAAAAATTTATCAGGACCGGGTTACCGGACCTTCCTATGACCAGGGATCAACACTCAAGGCTCTCAACTTTTTCGAAGATTACTTGATCCTCTTCGATAACCCGCCGCCTAAATCCAAAAGAGAGACTACCCAAGCTTTTGAGCAAAGATTAGGCGATTATGCAAAGCGCAAGGAAGCCGCGCGGAAGGGGAGGCGCGAGATGCGGCAAACCCTTGCGGCTAGCAAGCTGGAAATTGGCGCATATCTTGAGAAATACGGTAAGTATTTTCTCGTTCGCTGGCGAGAGCTTGGAAATGGTCCCGCGCTTCAGTTTTACAACGAAGCCATAACCATTGCCCCAGAATCTGATGCGGCTCGAGAAGCCGAACAGAAGGTTGCCGAGTTAAGAAATGACTAAAAGAACGGCCTTTTTCATTTGGTCGTTAGTTGTCCTCATCAGTCAATACGGTTGCTCGTACAAGTTAGGGAATCCAGCGAATACCGATCATGAGTTATTCGTTATAGTGCGTAATGATTCCTTTGCTCCGCAATTCGGACCACTGGTGAATCGTTCGGTTCGAGAAATTCTTTTAAGAAAGGGGATTTATGGAATATCCCCGAATCGAAAAAAGGCTGATTTTGACTTAGTCATAACAATTACCAATTATAATGATTCACCAGAAAGCTTTCGTTCGGATGATAGCCTTCTTGGTAATGGGTTTGGTTTGACGGCAGATGCCCGCGTTCAACTTTCCGACCATGGAGGGACTATACTGTATGAAGCCGAGACAAGCGGGCGATCTTCCTTGTTCAGAGAGGACCCTACCTTCGAGCCCAATATTGAACAGGCTCTGCAGGCCTTGGCCGAAGATCTGGCCAATCAAATTTATCTCTCGTTACTAAATTACAGTCCCTAGTATTACCTTTATATCACATGGCAAAAATCTTGGCTCCATCGTTACTTGCTGGAAATCATGCAGATTTGAAAACTTCCCTTGCGGAGGTTGAAATCGACGGGCGAAAATGGATCCATCTGGACTTGATGGATGGACACTTCGTGCCCAATCTTAGTTTTGGTCCCCAGACCGTTGCCGATCTCCGACCAAATTCGAATCTCTTTTTTGACGTTCATTTGATGTTGGAGAGGCCGGATTTGTATATTGATTCATTTATCAGAGCGGGCTCACAATTGATCACGATTCACTTGGAACCGCAATATGAGCACAGGTTGACCTTGGATCGAATCAAGGAGGCAGGTGTAAAGACAGGACTGGCCATCAATCCGGATACTGATGTGGAATTGTTCTTCCCTTATCTTGATCAAGTGGACTTGCTTCTTTGCATGACCGTAAACCCGGGATTCGGGGGCCAGGGATTCAAGGCATACGTTCTTGAGAAAGTAAGGCAACTGTCCAAAAGGCGCGAAGTCGACAATCTTTCATTCCTTATCGAGGTCGATGGTGGGGTGGGCCCTCAGCACGTCGACGAGTGTTTGGATGCAGGGGTCGACGTCTTTGTCGCAGGAACGTCCTACTTCAAGGCATCACCCTCCGAGCGCGCTTCTTTCGCGGCCTCTATAGGAGAAGATTGAACAACTATACGATCAAAGGAAAGGGGCGAGAACCAAGGCCACCACGGAAATCAATTTCAGTAGAATATTCAAGGAAGGTCCTGAAGTATCCTTGAGAGGATCTCCAACCGTATCTCCCACAACGGCGGCTTTGTGCAGATCGGATCCTTTTCCGTGCTTTTCCCCGTTGATTTCGTAACCTTCCTCAACCATTTTCTTTGCATTGTCCCAGGCACCTCCTGCATTTGATTGAAACAGGGCGAGGAGTACTCCCGATACCGTTACGCCGGCAAGTAAACCGCCAAGCATTGTAGCCCCGCCCCCAAAGCCAATAAGGACAGGGGTGGCGATTGCAACCAATCCAGGCGCAACCATCTCCTTGATTGCCGATTGCGTCGAAATTTCCACGCATTTTCCATATTCGGCAGAATCGATGGCTTCATCAAAGGCACGCTTGTCTTCGTCCGTCCAATCCGAGCTTGCCTTGCCTTCGTTTTGATTCATGACCTCGAGAGCTTTTTTCAAGGCTGGGATGTTATGGAATTGTCTACGAACTTCATGAATCATTGACATGGCAGCCCTTCCGACGGCACCCATGGCAAGAGCGCTGAAAAGGAATGGAAGCATGGCGCCTATGAAAAGGCCTGCCATTACCTTGGGGTGTGTGACGTCGATAGATCCAAGTGGTTCTGCATGGGTTTGATCGTAAGAAGCGGTAAACGCTGCGAACAGGGCAAGAGCGGTAAGGGCGGCGGATCCGATCGCGAATCCTTTGCCAATTGCGGCAGTGGTGTTGCCAACTGCATCCAGTTTGTCCGTTCTCTCACGGACCTCCTTGGGCAACTCGGACATTTCCGCGATACCGCCGGCATTGTCGGATATCGGCCCATAAGCGTCAACGGCAAGCTGAATGCCGGTGTTTGAAAGCATTCCAACTGCAGCAATTGCGATTCCGTACAAGCCTGCGAGTTCGTGAGCGCCCAGGACGGCGGCGGCGATAACCAAAATCGGTAGGGTAGTGGATATCATGCCGACCCCAAGTCCTGCAATTATGTTTGTGGCGTACCCAGTGATAGACTGGTCAACTATTGCCTTGACCGGTTTCTTGTGTGTCCCGGTGTAATGTTCGGTAATAAAACCGATCGCCAAACCGGCCACTAAACCGATTATGGTAGCCCAGAAGACTCCCATGGCCGTGTACGTCGTGTCACCTGCTGTCCAGTTTTCAGGCAAGAGCTTGTTGATGGTGTAGTAGGATGCCGCGATCATGAGTCCGGACGAGACGAATTCTCCGGTGTTAAGAGCTTTTTGCGGGTCTCCACCATCTCCCACTTTGACGAGAAAAGTCCCGAAAATAGATGTCAGGATACCAATAGCGCCGAGCACGATAGGGAGTAAGACTGGAGAAAGTCCGCCAAGAAAATCGGAAAAATCATTGGATCCAGCGACCATTGCGGCTCCAAGAACCATGGTGCCGATAATCGAACCGACGTAAGATTCGAACAAATCAGCCCCCATTCCGGCGACGTCACCAACGTTGTCACCAACATTATCGGCTATGGTTGCGGGATTCAGGGGATGATCTTCGGGTATGCCGGCTTCGACTTTCCCGACCAAATCCGCGCCAACGTCCGCGGCTTTTGTATAGATGCCGCCTCCGACTCTGGCAAACAGGGCTATCGAAGACGCTCCGAAAGAAAACCCGGTTAAAACGGATAAGGTGGTTCCAAGATTGGCGGAATTTTCAAAGGCATTGAAATAATCGCTAAAAAAGGCGAAGAGTCCGCCAAGTCCGAGAATGCCGAGCCCGACAACCCCTAAACCCATGACGGAACCACCGGAAAAGGCTACCTCCAATGCTTTGCCAAGGCTGTCCTTGGCTGCATTGGCCGTACGTACGTTTGCCTTCGTCGCCACTTTCATGCCGAGATAGCCGGCAAGAGCCGAGCAGAATGCACCGACCACGAAAGCAACGGCAACGAGGTAGTGGCTGTTTGGGTTGTTGCTACCGCTCCAGTAAAGGAGAGCGGCCACGGCAATGACGAAGAAAACAAGAACTCTGTATTCCGCTCTCAAGAATGCCATGGCTCCCTCCTGTATGCTCTTGGCAATCTTGGACATTCGCTCGGATCCTTCTGGTATTGAATTGATCGATTGTGTTTTCCACCAAGTGAAAAGAAGTGCCAGGGCACCAAATGCGGGCAAAGTTAAGGTCAGATTTTCTAGGTTCATGGGTGTGTTTTATGGCTGTTCTTGCTCGAAAAAGAGCGAAAGGGAACTTTTATGCTAGAATTGTTTCCCAATGGCAAGGTTGATGTTTTCAGAATCTTGCCCTAACGAAGGTTGTTCAATCTTGCAAATCATCTGACGATTGATTGGATTGGCATACATGAAGGTTCGAAATTGGATAATTCTTCTTTTTGTCGCTATTCTGGGAGCTTGCCAAAATCCTTATCGCAACGGGTCCAGTCCGAAAGCCGCCAAAAGATATGATAACGTGGGAGTGACCGGTCGATTCGATGGTGAAACCTTTCAGGTCAGCGCGGACGAGTACAAGCAGAATTTCGAATCGAGGTTTGGGCTTTTGTTTCTCAAGACCGCCAACGCTCCTTTCTCCGGTAGGATACTCACCGTGGATACTGGCGAGAACGGTGAATTCGTATCTACGGATGAGTCCTGGAAGGATGGACGGAAGCATGGAAAGAGTTCGAAGTGGTTTTCAAACGGCGTGAAAATGTACGAGAGAAATTACCAGCGCGGTAAATGGCATGGCACGGTGACTCGTTGGTGGCCCAATGGTCAGAAGATGTACGTTCGCGCTTACTCTTTTGGGGCGAGGCATGGCAAGGAGGCAACTTGGAGATCGGATGGTACGCCTATCATTCTTCCATCGGATGGTTTGCCGCCTGCTTACTCTTCCTCCGAGGATTCCGAACCTCTTGACCGTTCCCTCGGGGATTCACCCTCTTCCGATGACGAAAGGAAAGTGGTCGAGAATGCAAAGTCTTTTAATGAATTGAAATCTGATTCTTCTCCACCGGAAGAAATGCCAGAATTTCCATCTTTCGATGCACCGGTTGAAAAGCCTGTGTCCGACGCTTCTTCTGCTGACGATTTCTCCCCTGACCTTCCCCTGGAATCCCCTTTGGGCTTAGAGACCTTGCCTTCGGAAAATGCCGAGGCTGAGATCTTGGGAGCTTCTCCCGAAAGTGCTGAACAACCCGCCCTGCTGCCGGTTGCCGATCCCGCGCCGGAGGTTGACTTCGGAGAACTGCCTTCTCTTGCGGAGCCTTCTGGATCTTCCGATGAGGGGGGACTGCCTCCTTTCCCAACAGATGCTGGCGATGATGGATTACCCCCTTTGCCGGGAGAAGATGATTCCTTCGATGGTCTTCCTCCTCTTCCTCCTCTTCCCTGATCTCTACGTTTTCCCTTCGCTCTCCCCGCGTCGGATACTTCTTAAACCTTTCAACACACTCTAGATCGTGAACGAGGGATTGGACGAAGAACAAACAGGGCGAAGGAAATTCATCCGAGTTGCTACCATCGGCGCATCAGCCGCTTGCGCCCTTTTTCCGATTTCAGCGGGAGTGCCGGCCCTCCTTGATCCTTTGAAGAAAAACAGTGGAGAGGGAGGCAAGACCCCTTGGTCCAAAGTTGCTTCGCTCGCTTCATTGCCCGAGGATGGTTCGCCTGCGAAATTCGAGGTCGTTCAGGAAAAAGTCGTTGATGCTTGGACAACGTACAAGGACGTGCCGGTTGGCGCAGTTTACTTGAGCCGCAAAAACAACGAAGTCGTCGCTTTCAATCTCAAGTGCCCCCACCTTGGTTGCGCTATCGATTACCGAAAACAGAACAACGATTATTTTTGCCCTTGTCACAACAGTTCCTTTGCATTGGACGGATCGATAACCACTGAAAACAGTCCCAGTCCGCGTCCTATGGATACGATGGAAACCAAAGTAGAGGATGGTCAGGTTTGGATTCGCTTCCAACATTTCCGACCCAACGTGGCCGAGAAAATTCCTCTTTCATGAAAGCGATCTTCGATTGGCTTGACGATCGATCAGGCTACCGAAATCTTCTGCACGAAGTACTTTACGAGAAAGTGCCTGGCGGGGCTCGTTGGCGCTATGTTTGGGGAAGTTGTCTCACCTTTGCCTTTTTCACGCAGGTGGTTACCGGGACTTTGCTTTGGATGTTTTACAGTCCCAGCGCCCAGACCGCCTGGGAGAGCGTTTATTTTCTGCAGTATCATGTATGGGGGGGGTGGTTTTTGCGTGGGGTACATCATTACATGGCCCAGGCAATGATTGTTCTTCTCGTGCTCCATTTGATGCAGGTGGTCATAGATGGAGCCTATCGGGCGCCCCGAGAATTGAATTTCTGGTTTGGAGCCTTGATGATGGGAGTGACCCTCGCCCTTTCTCTCACTGGCTATCTTTTGCCCTGGGACCAGAAGGGTTATTGGGCCACGGCTGTGGCCACCAATCTAATGGCGGAGGTTCCTCTCGTAGGACCCGCCGTTCAGAAAATCGTGGTTGGAGGAGTGGAATACGGACATCACACCTTGACTCGTTTCTTTGCCCTTCATGCCGGAGTTCTGCCAGGTTTGTTGATTGGTCTGGTAGTCGTGCACGTCTATCTTTTTCGCAAGCACGGCATACATGTCAAGGAACCCAGACCCAGTAAGGACTCTTACTTTTGGCCTGACCAAATTCTAAAGGATGCGATAGCCTGTATGGCCGTGCTTCTAGCCGTGCTTGGTCTTACGCTCTATTTTCGTGGAGCTCCTCTCGGGCCACCTGCTGACCCTGCAAATGAGTTTCCTGCTCGCCCGGAGTGGTATTTTCTCTTTCTCTTTCAACTGTTAAAGTACGTGCCCGCTTTTTGGGGCGCGGTCATCATTCCCGTTTTCCTCGCAGTCTGGATTTTGCTTCAGCCTTTCATTGGAATAAGTCGTTCCGGCCATCAATTGAATATCGGTTTTTGGTGGACCTTGATTGCCGGTTCCGTCGCCCTCACTTTTCTGGCCTTTTCCGAGGATAGCGCCAATTCCAGGCACGCCGCGGCCATCCAGGAAGCGGATTGGCAGGCCAATCGCATTATATCTATCGTTCGCGAACACGGCATTCCTCCTGCTGGAGCTGTTACTCTATTAAGGAATGATGCCGAGAACAAGGGTCGTAATCTTTTCGCTGCACATTGCTCGAGCTGCCATCGTTACAATGGGCATGACGGGCGTGGCTACCCGGTGGAAGATCCCCAGTCGGCACCGGATCTTGCAGGATTTGCAAGCGCTCAATGGCTGACGAAATTGTTAAGTCACGAGCACTACGTTTCGGAAGAATACTTTGGTGGTACGGCCTTTAAGGAGGGAACGATGGCTCGCAAGGTACTGGCTAAGTACAGTGCCGAGGAGAGGGCGTTGCTTCCGAAGATTGCGCAATTGGTATCTGACATGGCTCAACTTCCCTATCAGCAACCATTGAGCGAAGATGATAGAGATGAGCTTTTGGCTCTTTATTACAATGACGACATGGTTTTTGAAGACGGACTTGCATGTATTGATTGCCATGATATAGATTCGGAAGGTGATGGCTACGCCCCTGACCTCACCGGTTACGGGTCGGATGAGTGGACGGTTGCATTCATCAAGAATCCGGAGGAGGATAGATTTTATGGAGAGGAGAACGATCGAATGCCATGTTATGGCCGTGATGGAAAATTAACCGATTCCGAGATACAGCTCATTTCCAATTGGATAAGATCCCGTCCTGCAGCCACAGATTAATCCTTTCACGAGCCTAACGATTGCCCCTTCAAAAGCTATCCCTTCCCGTTGTAAAAGTGCTTGGACTGATCGGATAAATATTCTATCCAATGAATCATGCGATTTCCGATTATTGCCGAACAAGTCAATTATTGAAATGGGATGACCCAGGTTTATCTGTATCAAAACGGTCAAAGAACGGGTCCTTTTGAAGTACCCACCTTGCAGGCATCTCTTCAGTCGGCTCAACTGACGGCGACGGATCCCGCTTGGTTCGAGGGCTGTACCGACTGGGTCACCTTGGCAGACGTGCCTGGGATCATTCTTCCGGATGGAGGGCAGGGAAAACCGATCATGGAAAAGGCTCCTTTTGAAGCATACGAAGGGGAAGAACCTTTTGTTTTCGTAAGTTATTCGCATCAGGACGCTCACTTGGTCTATCCGGAAATAAGACAAATTCGCAGTGCAGGTTACAACATATGGTACGATGAAGGGGTCGCGGCGAGTAACGAGTGGCCGGAGGAAATTGCGAATGCCGTTTTGGGCTGCAGTGTCTTTCTTGGCTTTCTTACTCCCCGAGCCGTCGATTCGGTCAACTGTAGGAACGAAATCAACCTGGCCCTTAATGAAAAGAAACCCTTTCTATCGATTCATCTCGAAGAAACCGAACTTCCTCCGGGCTTGCGTCTGAGGATGGGGGATTTGCAGGCAATCGTGAAGGCGAGGATTCCACCGGAGCGTTATTTCCGAAAGGTTTGCGAAGCATTGGATCAATTGCTCGGGCGAAAGACGAAGGCCAATCTGGGAGCGGTTGAGAAAGCTTCATCTCTAACTATTGCCAGAAATGGCCAAACCTTCGGCCCATATACCTATCAGCAAGCAAGTCAGTATTTGCAACTTGGTCAATTGTTATCAAGTGACTACGCATTGCTTGAGGGGCAAACGGAATGGAAATTTCTTCCGGATGCGCTCAACGCTCTAAAGGAGGGGGCGCTAAGGCACAAGCAAGCGGAAATGGCGGACGTGGTGGTTGCTCAACCTACAGGGTCCGGAGTCGAAGTCAGGGCGAAGAAGACTTTGTCCAAATCCGTAAAGATCAGGGGAATGAACACGAGGGGATCAACGATAAAGGTCAGGGAAAAAGGCCTCCTCTCAAAATTGATCGCAACCTGTGTCGTTTTTTTCGTTACTTTTTTGGTGGTAGCGGGATCCACACTGGGAGCTTACCTGATTGCTCCTTCTCAAGTCGGTCCGGTCGTTCGCAAGTTCGGATTGCCGATTGATCAGTGGTTTCCGGGCCGTGAAATCGAAAACGTGGAAATTGTGGAAGCCCCACCCGGCCGATTGCAAGATATTCGTATAGGTAAGGAACAGTGGCACCATATCAATTCCTCCGGTATCAAGCTCTTGCCGATCGAGGGTGAGGTGGGTTTGCAGGTTATTTCTCCGATTGATCAGAAATTGGCAATGAACGATGATGACCTAAAGGTACTTTTGCTCATTGCTCAGCACTTGGTTATTCTCGATCTTACCAAATCTGAAGTTAGTGACGATGGGCTCGCTACTCTCAAAAAGTTTCCTAATCTCAAAAAACTGACCCTCGAAGGTTCCGAGAAAATCACTTCTGCCGGTATTCGTCATCTTTCGGAAATTATCAGCCTGGAGAACCTGAATCTTGTAAGAGTCAAGCTTGATGATTCGGCCGTGGATGCTCTTTCCGCGATGAAGGGTTTGCGTGAAGTTTATCTTTACAACTCCAATCTTTCGGATGAAGCCATCGAGAAACTAAAATCCGCCCGACCCCAAGTGTTCGTTAATGCCGGCTAGGCTTTGTTCGTGATCAGTGGATTTTTCCGGTTTGGAAAGCAGGTTCGGCAAATCATGCATGCCATGCCATGGCAGGTCCGAGCTGAACAATGCTCTCTTCCATAGTAAATAATTTGTAAGTGCAAAATATTCCATCGTTCAGTGAGAAAGTGTCTCTTGAGGTCTTTCTCAGTTTGAGCCACGCTTTTACCTGAAGTCAGTTTCCATCTTTGAGCAAGCCGGTGTATGTGGGTATCGACCGGAAAGGCAGGACAATCGAAGGCCTGAGACATTACAACCGACGCAGTTTTATGACCAACTCCGGGAAGAGCCTCAAGGGCTTCAAAGTTTGTTGGTACATGACCTTCATGTTGTTTGATTAGAATTTCGGATAGATCGCGAATGGCTTGAGCCTTGCGTGGAGCCAGTCCGCATGGGCGAACGATTTGATTGATCTCTTCGACGGAAAGCGTGGACATGTCGGAAGGATTGCTGGCAAGCGCAAAAAGGGCAGGGGTGACCTTGTTAACCCGTTCGTCCGTGCACTGGGCGGAAAGCAAAACCGCCACCAGTAAGGTATACGCGTCCTGATGGTACAAGGGTATGGGCGGGTTTGGATAAAGATCGTTCAGAATACGATCTATATAGCGAACGCGTTCCCTCAGATTCATGGTCTTAGGAAGCAGAGGCTCCTTTCAGCTTGATTATTTCTTGTAATTTGCAGCTTCCTCTGAACCGGAAGTGGAGGATCCCTTGGAATAGGAGTGCGCCCCCATTCCGGCAAGCTGGCCATTTTGAACGATCAGATAAGGTTCTCGTATGGGTGAACCATCGAAAAAGCATTCTAGGATCTCACGTACTCCAGCAGCATATCTAGCCTGAGCGGAAAGAGAAGTTCCGGAAGTGTGAGGGGTCATCCCATGGTGTGGCATCGTTCTCCAGACGTGATCATTAGGGGCAGGCTGAGGAAACCAGACGTCCCCGGCATAACCACTGAGTTGTCCGGATTCTAGGGCCCGCGCAATCGCTTCCCTGTCGCAAATCTTTCCTCGGGCGGTATTAACGATATAGGCTCCCTTGCGCATTCTTGATATCATTTCATCGTCAAACAAATGCTCCGTCTCCGGATGTAGCGGACAATTGATGGTTACGACATGGCAAACGGAAACCAGAGACTCGACGCTCTCATGGTGTGTCAGGTTGAGTTCCGCCTCCACTTCCGCGGGGAGACGGTGGCGATCGAAATAGTGAAGATGCACGTCAAAGGGTTTCATCTTACGAAGGACGTCCAGTCCGATTCTACCTGCTGCCACGGTGCCGAGGTTCATGCCCTCTAGGTCATACGAACGTTGAACGGCGTCTGCAATGTTCCACCCGCCCTCATTGATGATCCTGTGTTGGTTGTGGTAGTCGCGTACAAGGGAAAGTATCATCATGACGACGTGTTCGGCAACCGATCGTGAGTTGCAGTAGGTTACTTCAACCACGTCGACCTTATGATCCATGGCTGCTTCCAAATCCACGTGATCCGATCCTATTCCAGCCGTGATCGCCAGTTTGAGATTGGTTGCCGATTCGATGCGCTTGCGGGTTAGATAATATGGGAAAAAAGGTTGCGAGATAACAATGTCGGCATCTACAAGTTCCAGGTCGGCTTGGCAACCGTCACCATCTTTGTCCGAGGTTACCACAAAGGTATGTCCTGCATCTTCCAGGAATTTACGCAGACCAAGTTCACCGGATACGCACCCGAGTAATTGCCCCGGGGTAAAGTCAATTGATTTTGGGGATGGCAGGCTCATGCCATCGGGATATTGATCCAATCTTGGTAAATCATCCAAGGGATAATCCGAAGGCATTCCATTTTTTGGGTCATCATAAAGTATGCAAAGTATCTTCATGCTAATTTGGCTTTCTTGGGTATGGAGTTTTGAGTCGGGGTGCTAATTTCAATTCTGATACGTTTTTCAATGAGTTGTCACGGATAAATTTTTTAATCAATGGATCGGATGACCCGCCAGGATAGTGACAAGTTGACTCAGTTTCATGCCGCCCTAAGCGATGCAAAGGCACAGTAAAATGGATCCAAGTATCTTGAATCTTTGGTTTGGCCACTATTCATCATGGTTTTTCCAATCAGGTAAATGGGTATGCAACTTGCATGAGCGAATAGAATGAACGTAGACCCGGAAAGATTTACCGAGCTTGGAATTTCCGCAATTCAGCAGATGGCCGAAGTGGCCAGGAGAAATGGTCAGCAGGAAGTCGAAGTCTGGCACCTGCTTGCCGCATTGATGAATCAGGAAAACGGAATCGTGCCGTCCTTGATGGATGAAATAGGGATTGGCACAACTCCGGTACAACTTGCCTTGCAGCGTGAGCTTAAGAATCTTCCCAAGATTGCCGGCAACGTAAATACCTCGAGGTCCTACGCTTCCGGAGCTCTTACTGAAGCGGTTGAAAGGGCGCAGGAGATTTCTCGTGAAATGCAGGACGACTACGTAAGCACGGAGCACTTGCTCCTTGGTTTGTGCGCCATCGGCAAGCCTGCGACCTTTCAGCAATTTCTCAAGAATTTCGATTTGTCTGAAAAGAAAATACGCAAGACCATTACCGATTTGCGTGGTGGTCAAAAGGTGACGACTAAGACGCCGGAAAATTCCTTCCGGGCACTCAAGAAGTACGGGATTGATTTAGTCGAGCAGGCAAAGTCCGGAAAACTGGATCCTGTTATCGGCCGGGATTCGGAAATCCGTAGGGTGATTCGCATTCTTTCGCGCAAAACCAAGAACAATCCTGTTCTTATCGGCGAGCCTGGCGTGGGTAAGACTGCAATCGTAGAAGGATTGGCTCAAAGAATTGTTCGGGGAGACGTTCCTGAAGGGCTGAAGGAAAAAACGATCTTTACGCTGGAAATGGGATCCTTGCTCGCTGGAGCCAAATTCCGGGGCGAGTTCGAAGAACGCCTGAAGGCGGTGCTCAACGAGGTGAGCAAGTCGGATGGTCGAATCGTTCTCTTTATCGATGAGATGCACACGATTGTCGGCGCCGGCAAAGCGGAAGGAGCCATCGATGCCGGGAACATGTTAAAGCCAATGTTGGCAAGGGGAGAATTGAGGTGCATCGGGGCCACCACACTTAACGAATATCGCAAGCATGTGGAAAAGGATGCCGCTTTGGAGCGCAGGTTCCAAACGGTCTTGGTCGATCAGCCGGACGTTGAGGATACCATTTCCATTCTTCGTGGATTGAGAGAACGGTTTGAAATCCACCACGGAGTTAACATACGGGACGAGGCAATGGTACAGGCGGCCGTTCTTTCCAACCGCTACGTATCGGATCGTTTTTTGCCAGACAAGGCGATTGATCTGGTGGACGAAGCTTGCGCAATGATTCGTACGGAATTGGACAGTATGCCAGCTGAACTCGATGAGGTTAGCCGAAGAGTCCTCCAGTTGGAAATAGAGGAGACGGCTCTCAAGCTGGAAAAAGACAAGGCAAGCATGGACAGACTGGAGATTCTGCGCAAGGAACTTGGGAATGCCAGAGACAAAATGGAGACCATCAAGAGACAGTGGGAAAGTGAACGAAAGGGTATAGATGACGTCAGGGTACTGCGCGAAAGAATCGAGATTACCCGGGCAGAGATGGAGCGGGCTGAACGGGCTTACGATCTTAATCTGGTTGCTGAGCTCAAACATGGGAAACTCCCTAAGTTGGAAGCTGAACTTGAGGAATTGGAGCAAGCCGAAAGAAAGGATGACGCCATTCTCAAGGAAGAAGTTACCGCTGAGGAAATTGCGGAGATCGTTGCCCGTTGGACCGGCGTTCCCGTAACCAAACTTATCGAGGGGGAACGCGAAAAGCTACTGCGTCTGCAAACCATTCTTCATCAACGGGTCATTGGGCAGGACGAAGCGGTGGATGCCGTATCCGAGGCGATCTTGCGCGCACGAGCCGGCATCAAGGACCCGCAGCGGCCCATCGGTTCCTTCCTCTTTCTCGGCCCTACCGGAGTCGGGAAGACCGAGCTGGCCAAGACCTTGGCGGAAAGCCTTTTTGACAGTGAAAACAACGTCGTGCGTATCGATATGTCCGAGTATATGGAAAAGCATTCAGTTGCTCGTTTGCTCGGTGCTCCTCCGGGATACGTGGGTTACGAGGAAGGCGGGCAGTTGACGGAGGCGGTTCGCCGCAAGCCTTATTCCGTACTTCTGTTCGATGAGATTGAGAAAGCTCATCCTGACGTGTTTAACGTCTTGTTACAGTTGATGGATGATGGCCGGTTGACTGACTCGCAAGGCCGCACGGTCGACTTCAAAAACGTCGTGGTCATCATGACGTCGAACGTAGGTAGTCGTTTTTTACAGGATAACTTGCTAGACAATGAAATTTCGGAATCCGCACGTGAATCGGTCATGGCTGAATTGCGGGATCATTTCCGTCCGGAGTTTTTGAACAGGATTGATGACATCGTGCTCTTCAAGCCTTTGTCGCTCGAAGAGATAACCACAATAGTCGACCTCCTCTTGTCCAGCCTCAACAGACGACTGGTCGACCGCAAGATTTGCGTTCAGTTTACCAGTGCTGCCAAGAAATGGATCGGGGAAAAAGGATATGATCCGACCTATGGAGCCCGTCCGTTGAAGAGGTTCCTGCAAAAGCAGGTTGAGACGGAACTTGCCAGGGCTTTGATTTCCGGTGAGGTAGCGGAGGGTTCGGAAGTGTCCTTTTCCGTTAAGGATGACAAGCTAGTGATGAAAGTTGGATGATCATGCATCCCTGTTAGGAGCAAGATTTTACCGACTCCTGAATGACCCGTCGGTTTATGATGAAGATTCCCGCCCCATAAAGGATGAGTCCACTGATGGTTTGCCATTCCAGTCCCTTGGAGAGTGCGATTCCGTACCCTTCCGCAAATTGGGCAATCATGACCCTGATCAGGTAGCAACTTACAAGCGATAGGGCAAGGATGGTTACGAAGATTCGTCGGAAACGGCGAACGAAAACAGCGGTGATTTCACTCTCGCCAAACCCAAGATGCAAGAGATTTCGGGCATGCTCAGCGGATTGAATGACCAAAAGGCGAAATCCGCTCGTAAACGTCGCTATGGAAAGAAGCGAGAGCACGACCCCGAATCCCAGCAGTCCAACAATCAATGGCCGGACGAATTTGCGTATCAAGTCATCCTGTGGAAATTCACGGTTCGTTTCACATCCGAGTTTTTCCAATCCCTTAAAAAAATCCTCGCTCGGAGATCCATCGAGTTTGACGATCAATCTGGATGGATCATCCTGTGTTTGGTTGTATGCCAAAGCTTCTGAGACCGACATTCTTTCGGCAGGCTTTCCAATGGTGGACACTTGCCTTCCCTCGGAGTGGGAGATTTTGCTCTCAGCAAGATCCGAAAGAGCGACCGGAACCCCCTCGATTTGACCTTTGCGCCAAACGAAAAAATAGGGTTCTTGGCTTGGGTTGGTGAATCGCTCGTTCGCCCATTTTAAGAAGCCCTCAGGTACCAGTACGCTGTTAATTCGTTTGCTAAAGGCGACGAATCTTCCTTGCATGCGAACGGAACGATTCTCTCCGATGTAAATTTCTATGGGCATTGAAGATGCGGTTTCCAAGGAAAGGGCAGGGTATTCGTTACGCGATGGAGCGAGCCCGAAATTCCATAGGTCCAAATAAAATTTGGGCACCATGATCGGAACGAAGGAAGCATTTTCTTCCCATTTCCACGAATCCGGAACTTGATCCAGAAAAGGATCGGGGATGGACTCGAAAAACAAGTCCGCTCGAGCGGCTGACCCAAGACCGATTCTCCCCGCTGGCCATATGTTGACGGTGACCGGGAAATGGTTTCTCGTGAATCCGGCAACCTCTCGCACTCCGGGAAGTTTTTGAATATCCGAAACCTCGCTATCGTTAAAGGATTTTTCATTCTGCGCGAGGTTGATGAGAATCCCTCCTTCGACCTGCTTGTTCAGCGTAACGAAAACATCTCCATCGTCTTCCCTCCCTTGAAAGGCCCTTGAACCTGCCCATGCTTCAATGGCAAGCAAGACAAGAATCGACCCCATCAGGCATCCTAGCGAAGCGGTGAATAATTCTTTCCTGGCATTGCCGTTGCCGACACAAAGATCAAGCAAGTGTATGCGCCCTCGAGTCATAGTCGTATCATTCGATCGCATGCCAGCGGGCATTCTGGATGCAGGGAAGTGAGAATGATGCCGGCGCCTTTATTCCGCCTGGTCCGCTCAATCAAATCGGCTGCCCGTTCGGCGTTGCGCATGTCAAGATGACTGAATGGCTCGTCCAGAAGCAACCATTGGAATGGTTTGCGCAGAGAGCGAACCAGAGCGACACGCTGCCGCTGGCCCAGTGAAAGGGATCCTGCCTCCCGATCCAGCAGGTCGGCAACCTCCAGTTGCTCGCACATTTCCTCAACCGAAGGACTTTCTTGGCTGATGGATGGCAAGAGATCAAGATTCTCCCTCACCGTAAGATGAGCGAACAAGCGAAGGTCCTGAAAAAGCATCGATATCTTTTTGGCTCGTAATTCCTTCCAGTTGGAGACTTGTAAATCACTGTACTTATTTTCCCCGAGAATTATTTGGCCCGTAAAATCGTTGCGCATACCATACAGGATGTGCAGTAGGGTTGATTTTCCCTTTCCGGAAGGAGCATGGGCAAGAAAGGACAGCCCTTCTTCTAAAACCAGCTTCCGGCCCCATATCCCCGACGAAGAAACCAAATTTTCCTGAAGGGGGATGGGGATGACTTGATCGAGCGTGATTCTCATGAAAGGAGATTGAGGACGTTGACTCCAAGAATCGCCCGAATGTCATTCTCTGCAAGATCCGCCTCATGCTTGAACTGGGAGAGGAACGATTCAAAGTCTGGCTCCTTGCTTTTCGATGGATAGAGGAGCAAGGGGTAATCCGAACCCCAGAGAATTTTTTCAACTCCTGCGGACGAGATCAGTTTCTTGTACAGACTGGAGGAATAAAGTAACGGGCAGGCCGCGAGATCGTAATAAAAGTTTTCCGGGGCAGGGTTGTGGATTGGATACAGGGCTCCTGCATGAGCGAGTATTATTTTTAATTCGGGTAGTTCGTTGGCAAGCCATAGAAAGTCCTCCATCGGGGTGGGAGTCTTGCCTGGATAGTCCTTGCCTTCGGGGTCGGTAACGTGAAAGTTGACCGGCCACCCAGCATCACATGCAAATTCCATCACCTTCATCCATGCCTTGTCCCGTATGGAAAAGCCCTGAGCCCATGGGTGAGACTCTCCGATGCCGTGAAATCCTTCTTCCTTCGCCCAGCGCAAGTATTGATCAAGTCGGGGAACGTCCGGTCGCAAGGAGAGAAAGGCAGTGAACCGATCGGGGTCCTCCCTGATCCATTCTCGGTGCCATAAGTTTGCATCCAGGCAGGTGCGGGAATTCTCCCAGTACCAGCCAAGCAGGATGCACCTGTCAATTCCTGCCTTTTCCATATCGGAGATCATCCGTTCGCGTGACGCCCATCCCTGAAGACTTTTCCGGTTGATGGGGCATACCATGTTCAACCACTTTGACTCTCCATATCGGCGGGCAAAACCTGCGGGGTCCTCGATGACCTTCTGGGGATAACGATGAGTATGGGCGTCAATGATCATAACTCTTTGACATTCCGGTGATTTTCCGGCTTCCGGTAAAGCCCAAAAGCAGAAGAAGTCAGGATTTTTCCGCCTTCTCGGGCAGTGATAGCTTGCGTGTCAGAGTAGCTTCAATGAATGCGGCGAACAATGGATGGGCTTTGGTGGGTTTCGATTGAAACTCCGGATGAAATTGTACGGCCACGAACCATGGATGATCCTTGACTTCCACGATTTCAACAAGGTCACGCTCCGGGTTGACTCCAGCCACAACCAGTCCTGCGGACTCCATTTCCGCACGGTAGGCATTATTGAATTCAAAACGGTGACGATGCCTTTCAGAGACTTCCTCCTTGTCGTATGCAAGCCGGGATGCGGTCCCCGGCATCAGTCTGCATGGGCAGGCTCCGAGGCGCATGGTTGCGCCTTTGTCGGTCACGGACTTTTGATCGTCCATGATATGAATGACGGGATCGCAGGTGTGTGGATCAAACTCGGTGCTGTTGGCCTTTTTCTTGCCGAGCACGTTGCGGGCAAAGTCAATCACTGCGATTTGCATGCCCAGGCAAAGTCCGAAGTATGGAATACTTTCCTCTCGGGCGTATTTGGAGGCGAGAATCTTCCCTTCGGTGCCACGGTCTCCGAATCCTCCTGGAACGAGAATGCCGTCCAAGCCTTGCAAATGCGCTTGCGGTCCGTCTTTTTCTATGGCTTCTGCATCCAGGTGAACGACCTCCACGCCAGTGTCGTTGCGGATGCCCCCATGAACCAAGGATTCATTGACCGAAAGATAGGAGTCCTGAAGGTCGACGTACTTTCCGATCATGCCAATTCTTACCCGATGCTTTGGATGAATCAATCGATGAACCACTTCTTCCCATTCGTCGAGTTTTGGGGCGGGGGCGTCAAGACCGAGAAAGCGGGTGACTAGATTATCCAGCCCTTCCTGCTTGAGCATGTGAGGGAGTTCGTAAATGGAATGGGAGACGTCCATCTCTTCGATCACCGCTTCCTTGGGAACACTGCAAAAAAGGCTGAGTTTCTCACGAATTTCCTCGGTGATTGGCTGTTCGGTCCGGCAAATGAGAATGTCCGGCTGTATGCCTATCTCCCGGAGTTTGGCAACGCTTTGCTGGGTCGGTTTGGTCTTCAATTCCCCGGCCGCCCGCAAGCTCGGAAGCAACGTCATGTGGATGAAAAGAACGTTGGCCTTGCCGACTTCACTGGCGAATTGACGCATTGCTTCGGTGAAGGGCAAGCCCTCGATGTCCCCGATCGTACCCCCTATTTCGGTAATCAATACGTTGACCCCCTCGCCTGCGGCATAGATACGGTCTTTTATTTCATTGGTCACGTGAGGAATGACCTGAACGGTTTTCCCAAGGTAATCACCCCTTCGTTCCTTGCGAATCACGGATTCGTAAATTTGGCCGCTCGTCAGGTTGTTGAAACGGCTGAGTTTGCCGGAAGTGAAGCGCTCGTAATGCCCTAGATCGAGATCGGTTTCCGCGCCATCGTCCAGAACGTACACTTCACCATGCTGGAAAGGACTCATGGTTCCGGGGTCGACGTTTAGATAGGGGTCGAACTTTTGGATGCGAGTTGTCAATCCGCGCTGTTCGAGTAGTGCGCCAAGGGCGCCGGAGGTAAGCCCTTTGCCTAAGGAGGAAACCACCCCGCCAGTTATAAAAATGTACTTCATCGATCGCTCTGTGTATTCCTTATCCATGACGTAGGTGGGAAGCCTGTGGCAACCAAGTTTTATTCACCATGCTCTGGGAACAGGTAAAAGCAGCGACCTATTTGCGTTTGCGCAAATATTAATTTAATAGATTGTTTCAGCTAATATTTCACCTCCTCCGGATTTTTATCTCGTCAATGGTCGGGTCGTAGGAATGATATATTTAATATAGATTAGTCATGTTCCAATCATCTTTGATAAAAAAATACTCCATGGCCCTTACCGGACTGGTTCTGGTCGGTTTTGTCTTTGTCCACATGGCCGGCAACCTTCAGGTACTCCTCGGACAGGAATCCATCAATGCCTACGCTCATGCGCTGCAAAGTTTGCCGGCTCCGATTCTGTGGGGGTCACGATTGTTTCTTCTGATTTGCGTGGTGATTCACGCGCTCACCGCGTATCAGCTTGTCAGGGAGAACCGCGCGGCTCGTCCGCGGGCCAATGAGGTGGAAGTGACCAAGCGTGCAGGATGGTCCTCCTTGCGCATGGGGCTGACAGGCTCCTTGTTGCTCGCCTTTATTGTCTTCCATCTGCTGCATTTTACCATTCGTACGATCTTTCCGGAATATAACGACCTGAAGACCACGGTCGGTTCCGCGGACGGTTCGGAAATTCATGACGTCTACACTATGATCATTGCCGGCTTTCGCGTGGATGCAATTTCCGCATTTTACGTTTTCTGCATGTTTCTGCTCTGCAGACATCTTGCTCATGGGGTCTCGAGTATGTTCCAGACTCTTGGATTACGATCGGAAAGTTGGCGTGACAAACTTGACCTTGTCGCATCCGCTTATGGATGGATCATTTTTGTCGGATTTTCCATTATACCCGTACTTGTAATTGCCGAGAAATATGGATTGATCAACTGCCTTGAGGCATCCTGTGGTTCTTCTTGCTCCGTCAAAACGTAAATCTTTCGCCCCATGAACCTTGATTCCAAAATTCCCGAAGGTCCACTTTCCGACAAGTGGGAAAACCATCGCTTTTCCTCCAAGCTGGTAAACCCTGCAAACAAGCGAAAGTTCAAAATCATAGTCGTTGGGTCTGGATTGGCCGGCGGGTCCGCTGCAGCCACCCTTGGTGAACTTGGGTACAACGTCGATTGCTTCTGCTATCAGGACACTCCTCGCCGGGCTCATTCCATTGCCGCGCAAGGAGGCATCAATGGGGCCAAGAACTATCAAAACGACGGCGATAGCGTGCACCGACTGTTTTACGATACCATCAAGGGCGGCGATTTTCGTTCGCGGGAGGCGAACGTTTACCGTCTTGCTCAGAACAGCGTCAACATAATTGACCAATGCGTCGCGCAGGGCGTTCCCTTTGCTCGTGAATATGGCGGATTGCTTGCCAACCGTTCATTTGGCGGAGCCCAGGTCAGTCGCACCTTTTACGCTCGCGGACAAACCGGTCAACAACTCTTGCTTGGAGCTTACAGCGCATTGAGCAGGCAGATCGCCAGTGGGCAGGTCAAAATGCACGTTCGGCAGGAAATGCTCGACCTCATCGTGGTAGACGGCCATGCCAAGGGGATCGTCACCCGCAATCTCGCGACCGGACAACTCAAGGTATGGACAGCGGATGCGGTCCTTTTATGTACCGGAGGATACGGGAACGTCTATTATCTTTCCACCAACGCGATCGGGTGCAACGTAACCGCCACCTTCAGGGCTTACAGGCGAGGGGCGGGATTCGCCAATCCATGCTTCACGCAGATCCACCCAACCTGCATACCCGTGTCCGGTGACCATCAGTCCAAGCTCACCCTGATGTCCGAATCTCTTCGCAACGACGGTCGCGTATGGGTGCCCAAGAATGCGGAGGATTGCGGGAAGGCTCCATCCGAGATTCCCGAAGACGCGAGGGATTACTACTTGGAGCGGAAGTACCCAAGTTTTGGGAACCTTGCCCCGCGAGACATTTCCAGCCGTTCAGCCAAGGAAGCTTGCGACGAGGGCAGGGGAGTCGGTCCGGGTGGCAGGGGCGTTTATCTGGACTTTGGGGATTCCATCGATCGATTGGGAGAAAACGTCATCCGTGAGCGATACGGCAATCTTTTCGAAATGTACGAGCGTATAACCGGAGAGAACGCTTACCAGCGTCCAATGCGGATATATCCTGCCATCCATTACACCATGGGCGGGTTGTGGGTTGACTATAACTTGATGAGTACGATTCCCGGATGTTTCGTTCTGGGAGAAGCGAACTTTTCCGATCATGGAGCCAATCGTTTGGGGGCAAGCGCCCTCATGCAAGGTCTGAGTGACGGATATTTTGTAATCCCTTACACCATAGGCAACTATCTAACCACCATAAGTCCGGGAGCTATCGACCCGGAAGGTGAGGCCGCTCGCCAAACCTTGGATTCCGTTAAGGAACGCGTCGACCAACTGGTTTCCTCCAAGGGCAAGCGATCCTCTCGCTCCTATCACAAGGAACTCGGGCAAATCATGTGGGAATTCGCCGGAATGGCCCGCAATCAAAACGGGCTCCAGAAAGCGATTGGGCAGATTCAGGAACTGCGTGATGACTTTAACAAGAACCTTCTCGTAACCGGGGATGGAGAGGAACTGAACGTCGAACTCGAACGCGCCGGTCGGGTACGGGACTTTCTTGATTTCGGAGAACTCCTTTGCCGGGACGCCTTGGATCGGAACGAGTCCTGTGGCGGCCATTTCCGTGAGGAATTCCAAACCGAGGAGGGTGAGGCAACCAGAAACGACGATGATTTCGCCCATGCTGCAGTTTGGGAGTTCAAGGGGGATGGGGAGACCCCCGTCCGTCATGCCGAGGATTTACAGTTCGAAAACGTCAAGCTCGCCGTGCGCAGCTACAAATAAGCACTTTTTCCTATGAAATTATTTCTTAAGGTTTGGAAGCAGGATGGTCCGCAGACCGAGGGCCGGTTCGAATCACACGTTCTTGATGGCGTATCCGAGGATTCGTCATTTCTTGAAATGCTCGACCAGTTGAACGAGCAACTGCTGGATGAGGGGAAGGATCCCATTGCATTCGATCACGACTGCCGGGAAGGAATATGCGGAACTTGTTCGCTGACCATCAACGGGTATGCTCATGGGCCGGAGAATTCAACCACTACCTGCCAATTGCACATGCGCAAGTTCGAGGATGGAGATACGATCACCATCGAACCTTTTCGAGCCAAGGCATTCCCTGTGGTCAGGGATTTGGTCGTCGATCGCTCGGCATTCGACAAGATCATCCAGGCGGGCGGTTACATCACCGTGCGCACTGGAAGCGCCCCGGATGGAAATGCATTACCCGTGCCCAAGGAAGACTCGGATCTGGCGATGGACGCAGCCCAGTGCATTGGTTGCGGGGCATGTGTCGCCTCCTGTAAAAACGCTTCCGCCATGCTTTTTACCTCAGCCAAGGCGGGTCACCTCAACCTGCTCCCGCAAGGTCAGGCGGAAAAGGATTCCCGTGTTCTCAACATGGTTGCCGCCATGGACGAGGCAGGGTTTGGAAACTGCCGTAATTATGGAGAGTGTTCTGCCGCTTGTCCCAAGGACATTTCCCTCGATTATATCGCCAAGCTCAACCGCGACTACGCCAAGGCAAAGATCAAGAAGGTGTTTTCCTAGGTTATTCTTCACCTTGTACGGCGCTCATGTCCGTACGCAAATAGGGGTTGCGGGAATTTCATACCTTTGGGATAATCAGGCCCTATGGCAGAGAACGGGAAACAGGTAACATGGGGAGGAAGGTTTCAGGAAGAACCGGATGACCTCATGCTTGCTTTCGGGGAGTCCGTGTCTTTTGACCACAGGCTTGCTCCCTATGATTTGCAGGGTAGTCTCGGACATGCTTCCATGCTCCTTGCGATTGGTATCTTGTCCAAGGATGAATTTGATCAGATAGAACAAGGACTCAACGAATTGGCCGAGGAAGTGAAGGCCGGATCCTTCAAATGGAAGATCGAACTGGAAGACGTGCATATGAATTTGGAGCAGGCTCTGCGCTCAAAGACCGAAGCCGCGGACAAGTTGCACACGGGTCGTAGCCGGAATGATCAGGTTGCCACGGACGTACGTTTGTTTTTCAAGGATGCATGTTCCCGTTTGAGGGATGGAATCGAACGGGCAATGTCCGCCTTGTTGACCCTTGCCAGGAAGCACGCATCCACTCCCATCCCTGGATACACTCACTTGCAACGGGCGCAACCGGTCACCGTTGGTCACCATCTTCTTGCCTATGTGGAGATGCTGGGTCGTGATCACGAACGTTTTTCCAGCGTCGCCAATCACGCCAACGTCTGCCCTTTGGGATCCGGGGCGATTGCCGGGTCTACTCTCCCTCTCGATCGGGCCGTTGTGGCCAAGGCTCTCGGGTTTGTCGACGAAGCCGGAGAACCCCGACTTACTCCCAATGGCATGGACGCCGTGGCGGACCGCGATCTGTTCGTGGAATTCGCCACCGCTTGTTCGCTCTGCTCCATCCATCTTTCCAGACTGGCGGAAGACCTTATTCTCTGGAACTCTTCCGAGTTCGGGTACCTTGAACTCCCTGATTCCTTCACTACGGGCTCTTCTCTCATGCCGCAGAAGAAAAATCCGGATTGTTTTGAACTGGTTCGGGGAAAGACCGGCAGGGTAGTTGGCAACCTCGTGAATTTATTGGTCACCATCAAGGGCCTCCCTCTGACTTACAATCGTGACCTTCAGGAAGACAAACCTCCCGTCTTTGACAGTTTTGATCAATTGAGCTCCTGCCTGGCGGTCACGGCTGGCGCTATCGAGGGCGCGAAAATCGATGAGCATGCCTGCTTCTCCGCGGCATCCGATCCCTTGCTTCTCGCAACCGATCTTGCGGATTATCTGGTCGAGCGGGGAGTTCCGTTCAGGCAGGCTCATCACGTGGTTGGTTCAATGGTCGCCCGTGCGGAAGAAATTCAAGTTTCCTTGCCCGGGCTTTCGGACGAGGATGCCCGGTCGATTTGCCCGGAAATCGGTTCCGAATGGCGCGAAGTCTTCGACTTGGACAGGGCATTTTCCAAGAGGGAAAAGCCGGGTATGCCCGGACCTGTGCAGGTTGCCGGACGAATCAGATTCTGGGAAGGAATCCTGAAATCTTGAGGGCGGTGGATTCCCGGATTCCGGGTATCGTGTTTCTCGCGCTTTTTCTCTGCGCTTCTCTTTGTTGCGCCCGCACCTGGACCACGGTGGATGGATTGAGGTCGGAAGGAGAACTTCTCTCCGTTGAAGGGGATCAAGCCACGCTTTTGATTGATGGGCGAGAATATACTTTTCCCGTTTCCAGATTCTCTACTACGGACAGAGAATATTTGCTCGAATGGAAATCATTGGATCGGTGCGGGGTGTGCCGCACGGAAGTTCATGCAGACAGGATGCAGGCGGGTGACCGTATCTTTCACCGATCCTGTTTTACCTGTCTTGTTTGTGAACGTCCGTTTATGAACAAGCAGTCCATTCGTAGCGACGAGTGGGGAGGCATGGTTCATACGGAACATTTTCGCGAGGCGGTATCATGCTCGTCCTGCGGGCGTCTGATTTCTCCTAAAAAAGCCAAGCCCGAACAGAAGTTGCCTGACGGACGGGCTTCCTGCCTGTCCTGTTTGCGCGAGGCGGTGACCGACCTTGGCACTCTGGATGCAGTGGCGCGGCGGGTTCGGAAAGGAATGTCAGAGCTCGGACTGCCGGAGCCAACCGGTCCATTAACCCTGCGCCTCGTAAATCAGGACGTTCTCAATCGTGAACTGCAAAGATCCCATGGCCGCGGAAGCCTGCGGGGTCTGACGACCACCACCTTTCGCACGGTGACGGGTGGTCCGGCTGCCGGCACGACCTACACGCACGAGGTATGGGTCCTGGCAGGGCTGCCCGTAGTCGAGTGCGTGTCGGTTATCGCACATGAATTTGGGCACGTCTGGATGAACGAGGGACAGATTGAAGCATCACCACCTGCGGTCGAAGGATTTTGTAATTTGCTCTCGATGCATTTGCTGGAAAAGGAAACCAGCAAACTTGCGGAGGTTTTGAGGAAGAATCTGGAACAGAGTGACGACTACGTCTACGGTCGTGGCTTTCGTGAAATGGGCAAACGCTTGCAAATGTTGGGATGGCCGGGATTGATTCGTGATCTTGCCACCCGTCGGGTACCCGTGGTCAGGCGGAAAAAGTAAGTTATTCTTATGGATTGCGCTTAAAATGCGAGCGCATTGAGCAGCAGGCTTCTCACCTTTGTTGCCGGTAGCGGATCTTTCCCGCCTGTGATCGAGTGCCCAAAAATAACCGGCCAATCCAGGGGATCTCTTGGGCGTGCTCCATGTGTGCCTTTGACAAGAGATGGATCGAGCGGAACAAGATCCATGAAAATACGAAAACCCAGTTTCTTGGCCAATAATTTGCCTGCCACCTTGAGAAAGGGGAACGGGATGGATGGATCAAGGAAGAGTTCGGCAGGGTCATACCCGTATTTCCGGTGAACGTCCACGCATCTGGCAAAATCGGGGGCAAGGGCGTCATCCAGCCAGTGATAGTAGACAAACCAAGCGTCTTCTTCCGCAAGGAGTACGAAATCTCCCGCCCGTTCATGATCGAGCCCATGGGCTCTACGTTCCTCGCCATGTAGAATCCGGGCAATCCCATCGATTTTTTCAAGTTCAGCGAGAACCTGAAACCGGAAGGCGTCATCCTTGCGGTTGAGATAAACGTGCGCGACTTGATGATCCGTCAGGGCGAAAGCCGCCGAACCACCACAATCAAGATATTCCAGGCCAAGTTCGTTTTTCAGGTTCAGCCATCCTTTCTTGCGTAGGATCCGGTTGGGATGGATGGTCCGCTTTGCCTCGGTCAGACCATATTCGGACAGAATGACGACACGCACGTCACGGGACTCGTAAAAATCGATCAGGTCTCCAACCAGTGAATCAAGTTCACGAACTGCCTTTTCCGCTTGCGCAGATGCCGGGCCATAACGCTGCAAGTCGTAATCCAGATGAGGGAGGTAGACCAGGGAAAGATCGGGGGCTTCCGTTTCTTCCATCCACTTTGCGGAACGGGCAATCCATTCGCTCGAGGGCAGACCCGCCCTGGGCCCCCAGAACGAAGCGAAGGGAAACTCGCCCAGAGTACGCTTAATCTGTTCGCGAATTTCCAAAGGATGGGCATGTATGTCGAAAGTCTTGAGCCCATCGGATCGGTAGAGCGGACGGGGGGTGATCGAGAAATTCGCGCTGCTGTACATGTTGTACCACCAGAAAAGATTGGCGCATCGGAAATCCGGACGCTCCTTGCTGATCGTTTCCCAGATTTTTTCCCCTTTGACCAATGGGTTCGATTGTTTCCAGAAGTGATGTTCATGGAGCGTGCGGTCGTACCATCCGTTCCCCACGATACCATGCTCGGAAGGGATTCCACCAGTCAGGTAGGTGGCTTGCGCGGAACAGGTGAGCGCGGGAAGGACGGGATCGATGCGTTGAGCTTCGCCACCGTTTGATTGGATGAATCTTTGCAGGCTGGGAGTGTTCTTCCCCAATAACCTCGAACAGAGACCGACGAGATTGAGAACCGCTAACCGCGGGCCGTTTTCCGTTCCCGCCATTACTTCGATTCAGGCTTGAGTGTGGGACAGTGACCTGGCTCGCAACTCATCGATCGCGGAAATTACCTGATCACCGTCCATCCGGTGTACTTCCACGCCCTGTCCGATGGATTGAATGAGGGTGATGGTAAGTTTTCCTCCCAAATGCTCACGGAACTCCTCGAGCCCGTCCAGTATGATTGATACCCCTTTGTCGTTTTTGGCATGGAGCAGGGAGTGATAGATCTCGAAGCCCAGATTCTGTAGAAGGGAAAGGGCGCGCTCGGCGGCTTGTTCCTTGAGCAGACCGATCCTTTGGCAATAGATGACGTCAGCGGCCAGTCCGATGGCCACCGCATCTCCGTGTCCAATGCGGAAACCGGACATGGGTTCGAGCTTGTGGGCGATCCAGTGTCCGAAGTCGAGGGGTCGGGCCGATCCACGCTCGAAGGGATCACCCGACCCTGCGATGTGGTCGAGATGAAGGGCGGCGCTCCGACGGATCAATTGTTCCATGGCCAGCGTTTCGAAGCGGGCGAGGTCGTCCGCCCGTTCCTCAATCCATTCGAAAAATGCCCGGTCACGGATCAGGGCGACCTTGATCGCCTCAACGAAACCGGCCCGTTTTTGCCTGTCGGGAAGAGTCCGCAGGAAGGAAAAGTCATTGATCACGGCATCGGGCACGGCAAAGGTACCCACCCAGTTTTTCTTGCCGAAGTAATTAATGCCGTTTTTCACGCCTACGCCACCATCCCCCTGGCTTAAGGTGGTTGTGGGCATGCGAACGAGACGGATTCCACGATGGGCGGTGGACGCGGCGAATCCGACGAGATCGAGGGCGGCTCCTCCTCCCACGACCAATACGTAAGAATGTCGGCACATCGCGGATTCGTTCAAGTCCGACCATATGGTCTGCACGAGCGTCCAATCGTTCTTGGCTTCCTCGCCTCCGCGAATGAAAAGAGGAGGTCGTACAAGTTTCATGCTTTTCCGATGGTGCTCGAAGTACTCGGTCACCAGATCAGGAAGGTTCGGATTGCCGTCCAGTATGCCCTCGTCCAGGTAGACCATCACTTTGGTGCGCTTGCCGGGATGGACTCCCTTGAGCAGGTCGGAAAGAGTTGGGTTGTCACGAAGAAATGCATCACGGGTAAAAAAGACCTCGTGGGACAAATCTAGCCGGACGTTCCGGCGTATGGACGAATAAGTGTTGGGCATGACTGGAGGAATAGTCTAAAAGAGCCTCAGGTTGCCGCAAACTTCTTTTGCAGAATATGGGCGATTCCTCCGAAGAGGATGCATGGCCCGACAAGCAGCGGAGCATGAAAGGAAAGAGCCGTCGCATCCACGATGCATATGCCTGCAAGGAGGTCGGAAACCCCCTTCCCGATGGAATCATTCTGGCGCTCTCTCATTTTCAAGATGGATAAAAATGCGATTCCTCCAGCGAGCAAACCCGAGAGATTTGCCAGAAAGGTACGGATCGGATCGAGGTTGTTCCACAAGATCAAATACCCAAGCGCGACGAGTGGAGCCACGAACAAGAATGGAATAGGGGCGCGGTTTGCGATACGGTCTGAGTCCTGGTCGCTCGGACTTCGGGATTCCATTCTCGCATACCAGCTTATCCCGACCACGTAGGCCCCCACGCAGATTGCCCAGAGGTAAACCATGGGGGCCGGGCTCATCCCGGAAGCGGCGGTTCCGGCAGCGATCCACAAAAGGGAACGGCAGCCCCCCATCAACAAGATTCCCCAACCGCTTTTTTTATGTACCCAGTCATAAGCCAGAATGCAGCAAACAAGACCGAGAATCCATTTCCATGAGCAATTCGCCCCTGCGATCATTACCCAAGCTCCCAGTCCCAGTTGCAAACTGCCAAGCCCCCAGGCCTGAGCCACGGAGACGTCCCCCGCGGGGATCGGGCGTTTGGGGCGATGCTCACGGTCAAACTCATGGTCGCATGCATCATTAAGGAAACATCCGCCTGCATAGATCAGGGTGGATCCAAGGAGTAACCACCCAAGGGTATTGAATTCAAGAAAGCTCGTTTCCGTCCATTCTGACATCCAGCGAAGCGATGGTCCGGCTCCGGCATTGATCGCCCAGGCGGCGAGGACGTTCGACCATACCGTCGGAAAGTTCGCACCCCGGGCCAGATTCATCCAATTGGAACAGGAAAGTTTCATATCCCAAGACCTCTGGTCTGAAGGGCGTTCAGCGTCCAATCGTATTCCTTCGTCACTTGTTCGGTGACCTTCACGGATTTCAATTCATCGGGCAGTACCTCCCAGGTGTAGGTTTCCATTTCCAAATGCTTGCATGCATCCGAATTTTCCGCCAGCCAATCCAGCGCTCCCGTGACGTGTTCGCGTGTGTCGTCCAGTCCGTTTCCCGGGGAGGCATGCAAGGGAACGTGAAAATGGATGCGCCATTCGTCCGCTTGCCTGAGCTGTCTCTCTCTTGCCTGATCGAGGGCTTGATCGAGATCCTTGATTCGCTCGATCACTCGCCCGTTCCTGCCGGTAATGACCTGATGGAGATAAACCCCCTCGACGAAACCCTCCAAGGTGGAGAGGTTTTCATCCGATGGCTCGACCCTCAGGGCCGAACTCAAATGGACTTTGCTCAAGCGGATGCCCGCATCCTTCAATGCATTCAATCCGCCCAGGGCGTCCTCGTACTCTATGGCCAGATGACAGCAATCGTAATTCACTCCAATTCTGCGCCTGATCATTTGCGGGTCTTTCGCGCGATCGAACAAGTCATGGAAGAAGGCAATGGTTTCCTCCGTGTTTTCAAACCATCCGAGCGGTTCGGGCTCGAGCCCGAGATGCAGGTCCAGTCCGTTATCGATGGAAAGGCGTTCGATCTTTTCGGCGCAATCCAGCAAGTTCAAGAAAGCGGATTCGGGCAGCATGCCCGAATGAAATTCCTTGAAGGAAGCGGGCAGGGTGCTCACGCTTCCCTCGCTACCATCTGGAAGCAGGGCCCCAAGTACGTCAAACAGGGAGAGGGTGTATGCCAGCCGGTCCGGATGCGTCCAGTCCGGCAGGTAAACTCTTTCCTTCACCCGTTGTCCATGAAAATTTCCGTAGGGAAATCCATTGATGGTAAAAAGGTAGGCGTTTTTCTCGTCTAACCAGGACTTGAAACCTTTCAATCGATCGGGGTCGGAGAGTTCCCGGGCGGCATCGGCTCCCAGGCGCAAACCTATGGCATAGGGATCTTCCGGGCATACCTGCTCCCTTACCTGCATGACCTCATTTTCAAGGGAAGAAAAGGTTTCCAACCAATCGTTCCCCCGATGAACGTTGGTGCAATACGCAAGGTGATGTCCCTTGGACAGTTTCATTTCCGGGAGTAGGTTTCCATAACGGGTCGAGACCGAATGATCTAACCGAGGGGTATGCGTATGACAAGGATACTCCACTTCCGCAAAAAAAGCGGGCGATCCAGCCCAGATCGCCCGCTACTATTGTGTTTCACCTAGTATTTCTAGGAATTTGCCCTATGTGAGAGCGGATTGCACGTCGTGCGCCAATTCTCAAATCCTGCCCGAAATGATCGATTATGAGCCTTAATTTCATGAAAAACATACGAGTTGATTGATTTTTGATCACAAGTAGACAAAATATGAATTATACATCGCTTCAGGTCGTGTAATACATCGTACTCCAATGAACTCCGAACCCATCTGGAAATCCTGGTTTGAGCGGCATGGCGCCAAGCTCTTGCTTTTCGCCCGCCAGCAATCCCGCCGACCGGACGAGGCGGAAGATCTTCTGCAGGAAGCTTTTGTCCGCATCTGGAGACTTTATGGGCATACCGGGGAAGTTTCCCCCGGTCTTGTATATCGAGCCATTCGAAGGCTTGCCATAGACTGGGCCCGCAGTATCGACCGCAGGCAGATACGGGAAGACAGGGTGGCATTGGACAGCCCGATCTCGTTTTCTTTCGAGCGCACGCTCGAAAAGGATGAAAGAAAACAGGCCCTGTTGCGTGCGGTCGATCGTTTGCCCGGTCAGCAAAAGGAGGTCCTTACCTTGAAGGTATGGGGCGAGCTTACCTTCGAGGAGATTGCCCGTGTCCTTGATGAATCGATGAACACCGTGTCCTCCCGCTACCGCTATGCCTTGCAAAAGCTCAAGGACTGGGTGCCCGAGGAATTGGAAGGCAAGAAAGAGGATTCCTCCCCTGCGTCATGAACGAGGTCGAAAAACTTGAAGCCGAACTCAGGGAACTCAAACCTCTCCCTCCCGGAGATGCTTTCAAGTCGCGTCTGGAAAGCGCCCTGGGGGATGCGGGCAAGGTTGCGATGCGGTGCCTTCCCGAAGAGCATGCGGAGATTGATCGGCCCGCATTTTCTCTCAGGCAAACTTCCGAATCCCGTTTTCCCCGGCCTATACTTTTTGGGGGATTAGCAGGGCTTGGACTGGCCGCTTTGTGGGCGGTGATCCTTTACGTTTCAAGCAGCATTGCGCCGGACGCACGGAATGAAAATGGAATTGAGGATGACCTGCTTGTCTTTCAAAAAAGTCCGCCCGCCGCCGTTCTTATCGCTGAAGACCCCGACAGTCCTCTGCATGGACGGTCCCTTGAACAAATTCAGGACGTGTCCGTAATGCCGGTAAGTGGATGGATGGACCCGCAATCCAGCGAGCGCTTGCTTAGAATGGTGGACGAGGGCGTGATCGACCGGCCTGGTTTTTTGCCAGCCCGACGGGTCCGCCATTACTTTATGGACGAGACCCTGTGGAGACATTCGGACTCCGACCTGCGCATCCTGTCGACCAATCCACGGGAAGAAGTCTTCCTGATCGAGTCGGACACTTATTGATTTCTCTCTTTTTGCCACTCCCCCCGACCCCGACTTTAAATTTGTAGAATGATACGATCAATATCGGCAACGGCCGTTCTTTTTCCCCTGATTTTCCTGCATGCGGAGATCGATCGCAGTTATCTTGGCGTAAGAACTTCCCGGTTGGACGGGGTTACCAGCCATCAACTTGGCCTTGTTGCGGGCGTTCATTTGCAGGTGGACCGCGTGATGCCGGGTAGTCCGGCGGAAGAAGCTGGCATCCTGCCTTATGACGTTCTGCTCAAGTTCGAAGATCAAATCCTCGTCAACCCCGATCAGTTGAAAGCCCTCGTTCGGATGCGAAATCCAGGGGAAACGGTTTCTCTTTCCTTGGTCAGGCAATCCAAGAGATTGAATCTATCCGTCGAACTCATCGAATCCCCCGCAGACTTGGATATGGAAACCGGGTGGGACTGGGGGAGTGACAGGCTTGGAGATTCCTTGAATATGGACCGTTTTTTCGGTCCGGACAGTCCGTTTCGAGATCTTTTTCGTCGTCACTCCTTCGATTTCCCGAATATCGGTGATCTTCATCACACTCCCTTCTTTTCCAATCCTCGACTTGGCAATCAACCCGGAAGTACTTCGCCAGGCTTACCTGGAATGGACGATCCCTTGCACGGAAACGGTACGGACGCGCAAAGCTATTCCTATTCTTCCACCACCAAGCAGATTACGGTGAATGATGGATTGGGTAATTTGCAATGGACGGAGAAGGATGGGTTGCGTTTCCTGCGGGTCACCGATTTGCAGGGCAGGGTGGTCTACGAGGGACCGATCACCAGTGAGGAGGACCGGAGGAAATTACCGGACGGGGTGGGGGAAAGACTTCGTGCGATGCAAGAATCCGGTCAAATTCCCGGGGACTGATCCTTGCCCGCCTCCCGGTCGAGGAATCTGGGAAATTTCATCAGGATTGGTAATCTGCACAAGGAGATTGAAGAAATTTCATGCTTGACTGTGTTTTTCTAATATAAATCATGAAGAGGACAAACTAACTGCCCCACATTTAACTGATTATGAAAAAATTCATCAGCATCTTATTAAGTTTGGCATTCGCCGGCTCTACATTCGCGCAAATGTCTGGATACAGTTCCAGCCAGT
>JAYOWQ010000007.1:0-10487 GCA_038152055.1 Opitutales bacterium
CCGGACAAAATATTGGATCACAACGGGAAGGAGATTTCCTCCACAGCCCTCAATGACAAGATCGTTGGCATATATTTTTCCGCCCACTGGTGCCCGCCCTGCAGGCACTTCACACCGAGCCTGGTTGAATTTCGTGACAAAAACAAAAGGAATTTCGAAGTAGTATTCGTTTCATCCGACAGATCATCCGAAGCCCAGTTCGAGTACATGAATGAGACTGGAATGAAATGGTATACCCTGCCCCACGGTTCCGAAGCCGCTGATCAATTGAAGAAGAAATTCGAGATTCGTGGCATTCCATCTCTTGTAATCGTGGACGCCAACGGTAACACGATTACCAAAAACGGCCGTGGGGACGTATCCCAAAACCCCAAAGGAGCCCTGGCCAACTGGCAAAAGAAATCCTGACACTGCAGCCTCCGAACTTCTTCCAGGAAGTACGTCCAACACTTTTGATCCCACTATGCCTGAAATGATCAAGGCGGACTATTGCGTGGTCGGAGGAGGCATCGTTGGTTTGGCCACCGCATTCCAACTGTCCCGCCGGTTCCCCGACCAATCGATCATTATCCTGGAAAAGGAAACCTCATTGGCCGAACACCAGACTGGCCGAAATTCCGGCGTTTTGCATTCAGGCATTTATTACAAGCCTGGATCCCTCAAAGCCAGAAATTGCCGATTGGGCAAGCGAGCGATGGAAGATTTCTGCAAGCAATACGGGATTGATTACGAATTATGTGGAAAAGTAATTGTAGCGACGAATGATGCAGAGTTGCCCCGACTGGACGGGATTCTTCAAAGAGGCCGAGCCAATGGGGTGAGCTGCGAGTTGATCGAGCGTCAAAGACTTTTGGAAATCGAACCCCATGCCTCGGGCATACGGGCGATCCACGTCCCTGAATGTGGCATCGTGAATTATCGCAAGGTGTGTGAAAAACTGGGAGAATTACTCACTCGAAATTCCAACCATCGAATTGCGCTTGGAGAAAAAATACTTTCCATCGAACAGACCAAAGCTGAAATTGTAGTTGAAACAAAGAATCTTTCCATTCGTTGTTCGAGAGTGATCAATTGCTCCGGTCTGCATTCCGACCGCGTCACCCGGATGGGCGGACAAAAACCGAAGGCAAAGATCATTCCGTTCAAAGGGGAGTACTTTTTTCTTTCGAGGAATGCGGAAAGGTTGTGCAATCACTTGATTTATCCTGTCCCGGATCCCCGGTTCCCATTCCTTGGCGTACATTTTACAAGAATGATCGATGGTGGCGTTGAATGCGGGCCGAACGCCGTGCTTGCATTTGGACGGGAGGCTTACGAAAAATGGGACCTCAACCCTTTTGATTTGCTTGAATCCATTACTTATCCCGGGTTTCAGATCATGGCGATGAAGCACTGGAAAATGGGTTGGGGAGAAATGTGGCGTTCCTTCTCAAAAGAGGCTTTCGTCAAGGCCCTCCAAAAATTGATACCCGACATACAATCCGGAGACCTTTCCCCGGCACCGGCTGGGATTCGGGCGCAAGCGGTCTCTGTAAACGGCGCCCTGGTGGATGACTTCCTGATTCAAGAAAATGATCGTATCATAAACGTATGCAATGCCCCATCGCCTGCAGCAACGGCATCCTTGAACATCGCCGAGGAAATCATTCGACGCCTGCAACCATTCTCTTAACGAATGCATCCCCGCGTTGGATGGTTTTCCATTGCTACGCCTGATTAAATTTACATGTTCGGAGAAAAGTCTTCATGAACAAAATTGCTCACATCAAATTCGCCACGCTCCTTGCCCTTTCCTCCCTCAACCTTGCCGGAAAAACGGCGCCCGAAACGCTCGATGAAATAACGGTTAGTGAGAACGGTTTTTCCGGGCTCCACTTTTCGGGATCTGAAACTTTGGACGCCGAGTCACTGACTGGCCGTCAAGTCAATTCACTTAAGGATTTAAACGGGTTGTCCACCAATCTTAACGTGAGCGCAAACGGCATAGGATCATTCGGGGACGTCCTGACCCTCCGGGGCATTGGAAACACTCAGTTCTTTGGATCCCCGGGCGTGCAGACCTACCTTGATGGCGTACCCTTGGGGAGCGCTTTCTCCTATGAGTCCGAGCTCTATGACTTGAAGGCCGTGGAAATATCAAGAGGGCCACAAGGCAGCCGCTTTGGCAAACTTGCCCCCGGTGGCGCTATCAATCTGATCACCCGACCACCTACCAAGAGCGGATGGACCGAGTTGTCGGCCTCCTACGCCTCTTTCAGTTACCAAAAATACCTCTTGTCATCCTCCGCTTTCTTGAACGAGGAATTTTCCTACTCCCTTGCAACTCTGAAATCATCAAGCGAAGGCTTCCTCAACAACCATGCCGGCAAGGATAACGATTCGGACAGTCTGTGCGCCCGACTCGCCTTTCACTGGGATGGCGGAACAGGCACAAAAGCCGTTCTCGGAGGCGATTTTTCATCTCATGATTTGGGCGCCCAACCCCTGGTTTTACGGGATGGTGGTGATTTTTACGATCGTTCCACGAATTTTGAGGAATCGACCAATATCGACCGCAACCAACAATTTTTCAAATTCGACCAGGAAACGGACTGGGGAAACCTGGCGTTCACAACCTCTAGAAACAACTGGGAAATGGACCCAAACAAGTTGGACATCGATCTTTCAACCAACTCTGCGGCAACCTCCACAATCGTTCAGGACGAAAATGAGTGGGGACAGGAAATTCGGGCAACTTCCGAACCAAACGACTCACTGAAATGGTCGATCGGAGCAAGTTTTTATTCAACCGACCTTACAGGCAGTGCTTCCAGGTGGTACCTGTTTCCCTATCCTGAAAACACTCTGGTCGCCAATCTTGGCCCAACTGCCACCCTCACTCCAAATGCCAACTGGGGCAATGCAACGGAGGCCACAACTTATTCGATCGATCGCAAAAACCATGGATTTTTCGGATCCTTGGGCAAGGATATTGATTCCAGGAACTCGATCGAAATCGGCTTGAGATACGATCTTTTCAAAACCCGCATGAATCGTGACAAAAGATCGGAATATGGAGCCTTCACCTTCACCAACTCGATCAACCCGAATCTGCCAGCGGACATACCCATTCCCGCAAGCAATTTGGATGCAGCGCCTTTGAGACTGTCCAAGGAAAGCACCTTGCTCTCCCCCTCGTTGCTTTGGCGCCATACCCACTCTGAAACGCTGTCCTCCTTTTACCAAGCGTCCATGACAGGGAAACCCGCCGGTTTTTCCGCATTCACCGATTCCGAAACCAATGCGTCTTTCGCAAAGGAGGAAATCCTGTCCCACGAAATTGGATTTCAAAATGATTTCAATGATGCATGGAATTTCTCTCTTTCCGTATTTTACAATTACGCGAAAAACTACCAGATGGAGTTACCGGAACCAGGTTCAACGAATTACAGCGTGCTCAATCTTGATCGGGCCATTATGTACGGGGCTGAAATTGAAACAGCCTTGAAACTGGATGGGGGTTGGTCCATTTCCCTGGGTTATGGATTATCCGAAAGTGAGATAAGGAACGTATCGGCTCTGGCGACCAAATCATCCGCTTTGGCAAATTTAAGGGGAAAACCACTGTCCTTCGTCCCACAATACTGTCTTTCCTCCATGATCCGACATGATTTGGACAAAGGTCTGTTTTACCAAATCGGCACCCGCACGATTGGAGACTCTTACTTTTGGGATCAAACCGCGTCAAATGATACCGATAAAATCAACTCCTACACCCTGCTCGATGCTCGAATCGGATTTGAAATCAACCAGTGGAAAATCAACCTCTGGGGATCGAACTTGACCGACAAGGAATTCCACACTTCACTGGTCAGCAGCCTATCGAATCTGGGAGCCGCTCCAGGAGTTGCCGGCTCACCAAGGGCCATCGGCCTTACCCTGTCAAAGGCTTTCTAGTTTTCCGCTTCCGCTCATCGATCCTTCATTGGAGAGTGTACCCAGGCAAGATCAGCTTGCCGATTAAATCGACCAAGGGTAACTTTCTTGGGTCAATCCATGAAATCATTTTTTAAGTTCGGACTCCCTTGGGCGATTTCCCTCGGATTCGTTTTTTTCCTTGGCCTCTATCTGGGATCCGAGCGTATCGTTGTTCCAGACGTGCCTATCTCAAAGTCAGGTCCATGGGAACACAACCCACAAAGGACTTCAGCGGAAAGAAAGGCGCATGAGATTGAAAGTATTCAAACCAATCGGGTGAAAGGGAAATTTCCGACCAAATCTCCACCCATGCCACCTAATCTCCAACGCATAATGCAAGGAGCCGATATCGTCGAAAGACTGGGTTCCTACCTCGACGCAGTTCGTTCGATGGACAAGTCCAACGTCAGGCAAGTCATCCAGGCATTCGAGGAGTTGCCAAACGGATATGGCAGACACTTGGAAATGAAATTACTCATGCGGAGTTGGACCAACTTCGACCCCGAGGGGGCGCTGGCTTACGCTTCCACTTCCCTGGATGCAAAAAGTGAAAGAAGATTCGGGATTTCCGAAGCCCTTGCCGGATGGGCGGTCAAGGATCTGGATGCCGCAATCGAATGGGCTCGCAACAACCACGCCGGCCCCGATCCAAATGACAACCCTTTGCTTGTCGGAATTGTTAAAGGATTGATGGAAACTGACCTTGACGCAGCCAATCGTCTTTTCCTCAGCCTCCCCAATGGAACGGCCAAGTGGCAATCATCCACTATTCTTGCAGATAAATTCGCGCGATCGGGCACAAATGAGGCCATTGCATGGGCAAGCAATTATCCTCGAGACGAACCCAGGCAAAGGGAAACCGTTCTCGGCCAGATTAGCGCAAAGCTCGCCCAGCAGGACCTCCCTGCAACCGCTTATTGGGCAAAAACCATGGACCCTGAACCTGGCGCTTTAAGAGTCGTGGAAAATCTGATTGCCAACTGGGCGGACAGAGACCCTGCAAACGCCGCAAAATGGATCGATCAACTGGAAAACCCTGACCGAAAGATGCATGCGATGAACGAATTATGCGGCCGATGGGCTTTGTCCGACCCCGTCGCCACCGCGGAATGGCTCAACACATATCCTCCCTCCAGATCTCTGGATCGGACCATCTCAACCTTCGTCAACCGAATTCACGGAAAAGATCCCGAAGGAGCCATAGGCTGGGCTCAATCCATTGCCGATCCAAAGCTACGCCAGGAATCTACCGCAATCGCGCTGGAAACATGGCGACGCACGGATCCCGCAAAAGCTGATTCATGGCAACGCAAAACGGGTAATGCCCAGTCCCCCGGAATATCCCCGAAGAATTAACCGATGTTTTCGATGATCGCCACGATTGGTAGGAACAGGGCAATGACGATGAAACCTACGACAACCGCAAGAAATACAATCATGACAGGCTCGATAAGAGAAGTTACTCCGGCAACCGCATTGTCTACGTCCTCATCGTAATTGTCCGCAATGCGGTTCAGCATGTTAGGCAACTCACCGGTTTCCTCGCCAATTTCGACCATACTGGTTACCATTGTCGGGAAAACCGGTTCCCTGTCCATTTGAACTGCCATGGACTCCCCGTCCCTGACCGCGTTGTGCAGGTTGGTCATCGCCTTGATGAAAAATACGTTAGTCAAAGTATCTCCCGTAATTTGTAGAGCCTGCAGAATGGGAACCCCACTGCTCAACAAAGTGCCAAAGGTTCGGGTAATTCTCGATATATTGGATTTACTTACCACTTCCCGAATAACGGGTACCCTCAGCCCCAACCAGTCGAATGCCCGAGCTCCCTGTTTTGTCTTCTTGAGAAGAACAAGCCCTCCCACGCATCCTCCCATGCCTCCGAGCACAAGAATGGGATGGGAAGCGAAGAGGTCACTGATGCCAACGACGATCTGGGTTGGACCTGGCAATGGAGCCCCCCTGAGCATTTGTTCAAAAATCGTTTGAAACTGAGGAACCACTACCATCATCAGCAACGTGACGATGGCCACCGCGACAAACATGATTACGCTTGGATAAATCATGGCTGACTTCACCTTCTTGATGGTACGGATCGATTTTTCCTGAAATTGAGCGAGCCGGTCCAAAACGAGATCGAGCACTCCGCCCGCTTCGCCTGCCCGAACCATATTGACGTACAATTTGTCGAAAGTCTTCGGGTACATCGCAAGTCCATCGGAAAGCGTACCACCCGAAGAAACTTTTTCAGCCACGGCTTCAAGCATACTTCTGAATTTGGGCTTTTTCTCCTGCTGCTTGATCATTACCTCCAGACTTCTCAACAATGGAAGTCCCGCTTGTATGAGAGTCGACATTTGCCGAGTGAATATTGAAATCTCCTCGCTTGTCGGCCCCCCCCCTATCTCAAGCGCGAGAATCCCAGACTTCTTCTTTTTCCTTGGCTTTTCCGTTTGTTCCTGATGTTTGCTCTTTTGCTTTTTGGACTGGGTCGTTTCCCGGGATGTCGTCATGGAATCTTCCATGACGGGAGTGGCGGGAATGGCCATCGTCGATCCCTGAGCCAGCAAACTTGTCGGAGTCAGATTGTATTGGCTCAATATTTTCCGGGCATCCTGCTCATCAAGCGCTTCAAAATTACCGCTAACCGGGTTTCCCGACTGATCGGTCGCTACATACTCGAAAATTGCCATATATCCAATAGTTTGAATGGAAATCAGGTATACTTCAAGACTTCCTCAACGGTGGTTTCTCCGTCAAGGATCGATCGCAGTCCGTCTTCCCTAAGAGTACGCATACCCTGCTCAATGGCTTTCTGTTTGAGAACCAGGGTCGCAGCGCCGGAGTTTATTAGCTCGCGAAAGGTATCGTTGACCTTGATCATTTCAAACAAGCCCGTCCTTCCCCGGTATCCACCCTCACTGCAGACATCGCATCCGGAACCGAAGTAAAAGTTACGCTCGCCAAGGTCGTTGCGGGAAAGGCCTAGCCTCTCCAACAAATCTCTTTTGGGAACATATTCCTGCTTGCAACCGGAACAGATTTTACGAACGAGGCGCTGAGCAAGAACGAATTCGAGGGAAGCCGAAAGTAAAAAAGGTTCCAATCCCATGTCAATCAAACGGGTCACGGCTCCGGGAGCGTCGTTCGTATGAAGGGTACTGAGCACGACATGGCCGGTAAGCGAGGCTTGTACTGCGATTCGAGCTGTTTCGATATCTCGGATTTCTCCGACCATGATCTTGTCAGGATCCTGCCTTAAGAAAGCCCGAAGGGCACGGGCAAAATCAAGCCCCACCTGGTGATTGACAGGTACCTGCATGATCCCTTCGATCTCATATTCCACCGGGTCCTCGGCCGTTAGGATCTTGGTGTCGATTTCATTCACTTCTCGAAGGGCGCTGTAGAGCGTGGTCGTCTTGCCGGAACCCGTGGGTCCTGTAACGATAAAGATACCGTTAGGCCGGCGAACCGCCCCCCGGATACCCGTCTTGACGTTCTCAGGCAATCCGAGGTTGTCCAGATCCAGGTTGACCGCTGATTTATCCAAAACCCGCAAGACCACGCTTTCACCGAATTGCGTAGGGAGCGTGGATACGCGCAAATCAACCGCCCGGCCCTCGATGGTCATCTTGATTCTACCATCCTGAGGAATTCTGTGTTCGGCAATATTCAGTTCGGAAATGACCTTGACGCGAGAAATCACCGGCAATGCGAGGCTCTTGGGAGGAGGAGACATTTCGTAAAGGGCGCCATCCACCCGATACCGGATACGGAACTCGTTCTCAAAAGGCTCGAAATGAATGTCCGAAGCCTGAGCCCGGATCGCTTGTTGCAGAACGAGATTGACGAAACGAATGATAGGGGTTTCGTTGGCGGCATCGACCAAGTCTCCTTCTTTCGAATCGTCCAATTCTTCGAACTGTTCGAATCCGCTGTCCGCGAAAATGTCGGCAAGAGTCGATTTGTCCTGACCGTAGTACCGTTCGATCAGAGCGGTCACCTCAAGCGGATCACAGACTACTATGAAAATCTCCAGGTTCAAGGCAAAGGTCAGGTCATCGATGATGGAGGCATTGAATGGGTCCATGGCCAACAAATGAATGCCCCCCTCGGATAGGTACAACGGAATGACTCCATACTGGCGGGCGGTTTCGGTGGGTATAGACGCAAGTACCTCGGCTTCGATCTCGCCAACTTCCCCGACTTGCAGCTCATAACCCAGATACTGAGCGATCAACTCGAACAGATCGGCGCGATTGACTATGCCTGCCTGAATAATTGCATCGGCAAAGGAACGTTTTCCATCCGTTACTTCCTGATCAAAAAGTTCGTCCAAGCCATGCTGGGACACGCCCTCCACCTCACGGAAGAGATCCCGGATTTCAGCATTATTGTCCAAGTAGAGCATCGTCCCCGCTATTCCTCCTCCGTCGTAACCATCAACACTTCGTCCAGTGTGGTGATTCCAGCAAGCACCTTGCGAAAACCGTCATTTCTCATTGAGCGCATCCCCATTTCCCTGGCCTTGCCACGCAATTCCACGATACTTACGTTGTTGTAAATCATTTCCTCGATCTCTGGGTTCACTACAAAGATCTCAAAAACCCCCTTTCTGCCACGATAGCCCTTGTCTCCACAGTTTGCGCATCCGACTCCTTTCATAAAGGAAGCTCCGGCCGCCTGCTCCTCGTTGATTCCGAGAACTGCAAGTTCCGAGGCGGTTGGTTTGTAAGGTTGCTTGCAATTCTGGCAGATCGATCGAACCAATCTTTGAGCGAGCGCGGCTCGCAGCGAAGCCGAGACCAGGAAAGGTTTGACCCCCATGTCAACCAAACGGGAGACGGAACTGGGAGCGTCGTTGGTGTGCAAGGTGCTGAAGACCATGTGCCCGGTGAGGGATGCATTGATGGCAATTTCCGCCGTCTCAAGGTCGCGAATCTCTCCAACCATCACAATATTGGGTGCTTGCCGGAGCATCGCTCGAAGAGCGGCTGAAAAGGTCATTCCCACATCCGCGCGAACCTGCACCTGGTTGATGCCGGGCACTTCATACTCGACCGGATCTTCCACGGTAATGATCTTGCGGTCAGGATTGTTGATTGCATTCAGAGCGGAGTACAGCGTCGTTGATTTCCCCGAGCCCGTAGGTCCGGTAACGAGAAAGATACCGTCTGGCATATTGATAACCTGCTCGAAAATGGTCTGATCATCGGAAAAGAATCCCAACTGCGGAAGTCCGAGGCTGAGGCTTTCCTTGTCCAAAATACGCATTACGATACTTTCGCCGTGAACGGTAGGAAGTGTGGAAACCCTCAAGTCTATTACCTTTTTTCCAACTTTAACGTTAATACGACCGTCCAGGGGAACTCGCTTTTCAGCAAGGCTGACGTTGGCCATTAGTTTCGTACGCGATATAATTGAAGGTTGCAGGCGCTTGGGTGGATCCTGCTGTTCAATCAGTTTGCCGTCTATACGAAAACGAATACGGAATTTCCTCTCAAGCGGTTCCATGTGTATGTCGGAAGCACGGCTTTCCAATGCATCCTTGATTACCGAATGCACGAACTTTATTATGGGAGCATCCTCTTCGCTGGCATCCTCCGGACGAACGTTGTCATCGATCTCGATTTCTTCTCCACCAAGTCCCTCGAAGAAATCCTGTTCCTTTTCGGCTTGGTCAAAACCGTAGACTTGTCGAATCGCTTCCAATACCTGTCCGCGGTGAGCAAGCCTTGGATTGACCGGTTTGCCGATCAGGTGACCGAGGTTGTCAATCCCATCCTGATCCAGAGGATCCCCAAGAGCAAGATCGACCGTGGTCCCGTCCGTACCCAAGGGCAGGGCTTCATACTGACGAGCGATCTCCGGACTAAGTATGGAAATGATCTCCGGAGTCGGACTGAACGTAGACAATTCTACAGGATCCATATTCAGTTCGGCAGCCAGAAAATTCTGAACTTCATCAATCGACAGTTCGAGCCTCTCGAGCAATAACTGCATGAAATCGAGAGCTTCGTCCCCGGTGGACTGCTCGGAAGACAAGGATCGGGCTTCAATCATAATCTGATCGATCCCTTCCTGGGTCACCAAACCTTGCTCCTTGAATGCTTCGGTAAGAAATTCCTCCGTGGCGTTCATTGGATCGATCGGATCAGTTTAGGGCAAAACCGACTTATCTGCCCAACCCCATTAGAAATTCAGGATTATTCTTCGTTTTCTTGACCCGCTGTATGAACATTTCCATTGCCTCCGCAGGGGGAACTCCTTTCATCGACCTTCGCAATGCATATATTTTGCTCAGTTCATCAGGATGGTACAAGAGTTCCTCCTTTCGGGTTCCGCTTTTTTCAAAATCCAGGGCAGGAAAGATTCTCTTGTTCGAAAGCTCGCGATCAAGGTGCAACTCCATGTTTCCCGTACCTTTGAACTCTTCAAAAATAACCTCGTCCATCTTACTGCCGGTTTCGACCAGAGCAGTCCCCAATATCGTCAGACTTCCTCCACCTTCGATATTGCGAGCGGAACCG
>JAYOWQ010000007.1:10497-26639 GCA_038152055.1 Opitutales bacterium
CCGAAAAAACGCTTGGGGCGCTGCAGGGCGGTAGCCTCGACTCCACCGCTAAGAATTTTGCCACTGTTGGGCATCGTCGTGTTGTAAGCGCGCGCCAGGCGGGTGATGGAATCAAGCAAAATCACGACGTGTTGCTGGTGCTCCACCATCCTGCGCGCCTTTTCAATAACAATTTCCGCAGCATGCACGTGGCTCTCGGCACTCTCGTCAAAGGTGGATGCAATGACTTCAGCATCCGGCACTTGCCGGCGAAAGTCCGTAACCTCCTCCGGTCGCTCGTCCACAAGTAACACGATCAGATGAGCGTCAGGGTTGTTTTTGCGTAAAGCACGCGCTATTCCCTGCTGAAGGATCGTCTTGCCCGTACGAGGCGGGGCTACGATCAGCCCCCGTTGCCCGAATCCAACCGGTGAAACCAAATCGACCACACGCATGGCAACGTTGTCCCACTCCACTTCCTGATGGGTCTCCAAATACATTCGTTTCAATGGGTAGTATGGCGTGAGTTCAGTGAATGGAGTCACTCGGGCTGCTTCCTCAGGGGCAACCCCCATGACCTGATCGACGCGTAACATGACCGGACAAGAAGAATCCTCCATCTTCGCCCTGATGATTCCCTTGACGGACTGGCCTGTCTTCAACCCATGCTGACGCACGAGAATTTCCGGAACGTAAACGGATTGGGACTTCAAACGGTAGTCCTCCCTTTGTTGCAAAACAAAACCATGGCCGTCCTCCATGATTTGAATAATTCCGGACAACTGAGCCGGAGATTCCGAACTTAAGGCATACCCAAGCAAGGCATCAAACAGTTCTTCTCGCATGGGGGCCACAGGCAAGGTTGCATTCAATTCCAATTGGGCGACCTTTTGAGTCAGGTCCAGTAGACTCAAGCAAAGATATTCATCAAGGTCGATTGGGTGTTTTCCAGAATTCGCAAACGGTTGAAGCAGACTGGCAATTCCTTCTTCCGTCTTGAGCGCCTCCGCTTCCATAAGGTGACCGATTTCCAAAGGCTTGGTCTCCGTCTCCTCATAGGGTAGACGTTGCGGTCTCTTGAACTTTTGCCTCTTTCTCTGCTTTTTCTTTTCTTGCCAGGTCAATTTCTTTTGAACTGGGGCACCAGGATGAGGAGGGCGCTGGTGGCAAGATTGCTTCCTTGAATCATTGGAAGGATTCTCCAGATGATTCCCGGGACCTGATATCTCCGCGGATGCATCAGGTGTGTTTTCAGAAAGCTCTTCCACGGGTGGCAAAGACTGCTCCTGAAGATCCTCCCCATCGGTACTGAAAAAAAGTTGCCTCTCTTCGGTTTTGTCCGAGGAGTCAGGAAGATTCGCCTTGGTGGCGACAGAATCTTCTTCCACTACGGGCAAAGAAGGATCCGTTTCCCTTCCCTCGGTATCTTCAGGCATGGCTTTTGTTTTGGTCGAACGAGTGCTTTTTCTTACTGGCATTTCTATTAAATCAAGAATTTAATTTATTTGAGTAAAGGTTCCAGTCCAAGTATCTGATCCTGAAGAAATCCTTTCGAACCTCCCCCCCAAAGAACGAAATCGGCTCGCTCAACCTTGTGGAGGGCCGGCATTTGAGCATTGATCCGGGCAAGTCCGGCGGATTCATCGAGTCCACGATTGCGCAACCTGGACAGAACGGTGTTTAATGGGGCGTACATGGATATGGTATGGGAGAAATTGTTTTCAAGTTTGTTTTCAAACAAAAGGGGGAGTTCGATCATACACCTCTGGGTGGGACGGGATTGAACGAAAGAATTCCAGCGATTCCGTACAATCGGATGCAGGAGTTCTTCCATCCATTTCCGTTCGTCCTCCTTTAAAAACACTAACGCGCCGATAGCTTGCTTGTCAATGCTTCCGCACGATTTGAACACTGCCTCGCCCCACCGGCCGAATATTCTTGAACGGACGTCTTGATCGAGCGCAAGAATTTCAGCAACGACGTCATCGGCCGACAAAGTCGACCACCCGCAGCGAGAGAAGGATGTTAGTGCAGTGGACTTTCCGGACGCAATGGAACCAGTCAACCCTACCAAGGCATTTCCTGCAGTTGAGGTCATTCGTATGTCAATTCTTGCCCATCGAACAGAACCTAGCAAGTACGTAAATCCACCCGACCGAGGACTATCGTCTTGCCAGCCTTCGCCCGATTATAATAATAGATCGTCTTGTTCTTGGTAGGGTATCCAAGTGGCTAAAGGATGCGGACTGTAAATCCGCCCGCTTCGCGCGTTCGTCGGTTCGAATCCGACCCCTACCACCATATCAAGCATACCCTTCCCTAAATGAAAGAAACAAAGCCGGCCAAGAAGTGGATGCTGATTTGTTTCGGAGGAGTCATCCTTTTTGCATACAAGACCTGCTCCGGGCAACTCCCTCCTATTGAATTTTGATGAAAAACAAGGTATGGGCAGGATCGGTTCTTTGGGGAGGAGTTCTTGCAATGGTTCTTTCCTACGCAACCGCTCATTTTACCAGCATTTCCCTATACAAGCGCTTTCATGATTGGACGGGTTGGCGTTCAATATTCGGAAATTCGCCAAATGACGCAACCGAGGCCTTTTCAAGAATAACCTGGGCGCTTGTCTTTTGCTCCTGCTGGTGGATGCTATGGCGTCTGGACTTTTTTCTTTCAGGACACTCCCGCACAAAGCCTGTCAAAAACGACAATGAAAATGATGCCGGCCCAAAGTATGAGCAGGAAGAAGGCCCTGAGGAAAAACATACGAACGAAAGAGAGGAAAGGACTGAAGAAAGCCCAAAGACGCCGGATCCGCAAACTGACGAACCTAAAGCGGAGGATCCACAACCGGAAAAGAACCTCAAATTCGACGCACTTGATTCGGAAGAACAGGAGATGGCCAAGATTCTCGGACTTCCCGCGGAGATGAACTGGGACTTTGGCGACGTTAAATCGGCTTACCGATCGGCAATCGCCCAGTATCACCCCGACAAGGTTTCCGCTCTAGGACCCGAGATTCGGGAGATTGCGGAATCCAAGGCCAAGCAAATCAACCTCGCTTATCAGTATTTCCGAAAAAAACTCAAATCAGGAAAGTGAAGCAACCCAAGTCTTCTTCCCCCTTAGAATCCCTCAGTAAATACTTGAAGCCAATCAGATCGCGATTATTCTGTTTGGTTTTTTCATCATGACTCAAGCAACAACACACGAATTCAAGGCCGAAACCAAGCAGGTTTTGGACATTGTCGTCAACTCCCTTTACAAGGACAAGGAAATCTTCGTTCGGGAACTGATATCCAACGCTTCCGACGCACTGGAAAAACTTCGTCGTACCCAAATTACGGAAAAAGAAGTTTTTGACGACAATCTGGAACTGGAGATCAATCTGAACACGGATGAAAACTCCAAGCAGTTGATCATTCAAGACTTCGGGATCGGAATGACGGAGGAGGAACTCATCAAGAATCTCGGCACCATCGCCCATTCAGGATCCAAGGAATTCATGGAAGCCCTCAAGGGTGATGGGGAAAAGAACGAATCACTGATTGGGAAGTTCGGCGTGGGATTTTACAGCGTTTTCATGGTTTCCGATTCCGTTAAGGTTTACAGCCGTTCCTGGAAAAAAGATCAGACCGGATACTGCTGGGAAAGCGATGGGAACGGAGGGTACTCGATCGAGACTGCCGAGGGTCAGCGTCGCGGCACAAAGATAGTCATCAATTTAAAAGATGAATTTGATGAGTTTGCAAAGGAACACCGAATAAAGGATATCGTTAAAAAATATTCCGCATTCGTCCAGTTTCCAGTCTCCGTAAATGGGGAAAAAGTCAATACCGTGGATGCGATTTGGTTGCGTTCAAAGTCTGACATCAAGGACGAGGAATACGAGGAGTTCTACAAATTTCAGGCCAACGAATACGAGGCTCCCCTGATGAGACTGCACTTCAGCGCCGACGCTCCCCTGGAAATAAACTCCCTTCTTTTCGTCCCCAAGCGAAACATGGAAAAAATGGGCATGTTTCGCAACGAGAACAAGGTTGCCCTTCATTGCCGCAAGGTATTGATCGACTCAGAACCCAAAAATCTATTTCCCGAATGGCTGCGCTTTTTGCGAGGAGTGGTGGATAGTTCGGACATCCCGCTGAACGTTTCCCGAGAGACCATGCAGGATAGTGAATTACTGCGGAAACTTGGCCAGGTTCTAACCAAAAGGTTTATTCGCTTTCTCAACGAACAGGCGAAGAAGCAGGAAAGCACCTATTTGGAGTTCTGGAAAGAGTTTGGCCCACTCATCAAAGAAGGAGTGGCCACGGATTTCACCCACAAGGAGGAACTGGCGAAATTACTCCGCTTCGAGTCGACCGCATCGGAGGATGGAAAGCTCTGCGGGTTGGAAGATTACGTTGATCGCATGACTTCCGACCAAAAGGAAATTCTTTTTCTATTCGGGAAGAACCGGAAGTCCATCGAATCCGGCCCCTACCTTGAAGCCCTGCAAGCCCGTGGCATGGAAGTTCTTCTGCTTACCGAACCCGTGGACGAATACGTCATGCAGTCCTTGCGTGAATTCAAGGACAAGAAAATCATTTCCGCAGATTCCGATGAGCTCAAACTCGATAAACTTGACCAGGACCCTACGGGTGATTCCCTCGACAAAAAGGCCATCAAGAAGCTATCCAAATGGATCAAGGAATCCTTGAAGGATCGAGTCTCTGAGGTTGAAACAGGAGAACGTTTGATTAACAGCCCGGTATGCGTCGTTGGGGAAGATGGTATCGGCGGCGCATCCACCCGACGGATCATGAAAATGATGCAAGGCCCGGATGATGACATGCCGGCTAGCAAGGTAAAGTTTCAGATCAATCCTCGACATACGATCATTCGCGGCTTGCATGGCCTTGTGGAAAAGGACGAACCTACTGCATTGCTCGTTGCCAATCAGCTCCTGGACAATGCCCTGGCATCCGCCAATTTGCTCGACGACCCAAGAGAGATGATCGCTCGCAGTTATCAGGCCCTTGAAAAAATCACTCAAACGAGTTAAGGCGTGCCAGGATCGCGCGTCGATGATTCGCGACAAGTTTCCTGCTGGGACAAAATGGGATTGCGCATGATCAATCCTATCGGATAAGAAAGAAGCATGAAAATCATATCCCGTTCCTCGCCTGCCGTCGTGCGGGCTTTTGCTTTTCTAACTTTCATAACTTTGTCCGCATGCTTCAGCGTCAAAAGCTCCAACCCATTCTCCGAAGCTGACAGTCGTGTGGATGACAACACCAAGAACCTAATGAGCCTGTCCGTTGGCATGACCAAAGGACAAGTTTACGAACTCGTTGGGATTGCCAACGTCGTGGAGGGTTACGACTGGGGTTCCGTCTGGAAGTACAAAACGACCAAGGGCGAGAACAAAGGAACGCTTGCCGACAAATCCGTCGATCAAACCTACACGCCGGTCGTATTTGACAATACCGATCGGGTTATCGGTTATGGAGAAAAATTTTACGCCCAAACATTGAGCGATCTAGGCGCCGGTCAATTCTGACCATCGCCCGTTTGATTTTCAGGATTGTTAAGTTGACGAAATCCTAAATTTCGTCATTTTAAATCTTTTGCTACATATTTCGATGAAGACTACGCTTGCCAAAAAAGAATCCGTTAAACGCGATTGGAAGATTGTTGACGCCTCAGGTAAAATCCTAGGCAGACTCGCGGTTGACATCGCCAACGCGCTTCGCGGCCGCACAAAGCCAACTTACACTCCCCACGTCGATACTGGCGACCACGTCATCGTGCTCAACGCGAACAAGGTAAAACTTACCGGCTCCAAGGAAGAGCAAAAGAAGTACATGTTTTACTCAGGTTACATGGGTAACGAAAAGTACCGCAGTGTCTCTGATTTCCGTGAAAACAAACCCGAGTTCATTATTACGAACGCAGTCAAGGGCATGCTCCCTAAAAACAAACTTTCCAGTGGCATGCTTACTCGATTGCGCGTCTACAGCGATGACGCTCATCCCCATGAAGCTCAACAACCATCTCCGTTGTACTCCTGAATTTAAACCATGAGCCCTAAAGCAAAGACAGAAGAATATACCGCCACAGGTCGTAGAAAAACCAGCACTGCTCGAGTGCGCATCAGGCCAGGCACAGGATCGTTCACGATAAACAACCGTGAACTCGATGATTATTGCTCGACAGAACAGCAAAGAAAAGCAGTTCTCGGGCCCCTCCTCTGCGTAGAGAAGAACGGTCAGATCGACGTTACCGTAAACGTATGTGGCGGAGGTGGCACCGGTCAATCGGGAGCAATTCGCCATGGTCTTTCCAGGGCCCTCGAAAAGATGGATGGGGAATTACGTTCTCCACTCAAGAAAGCGGGGCATCTTCGACGTGATCCCCGTAAGATAGAACGTAAAAAAGCAGGCCGCCCTGGGGCTCGCAAAAGGTTCCAATTTTCCAAAAGATAACTACGGATACTTATTTCAACCTTTTACACAACCCCTCGGAACTCCAACCGAGGGGTTTGTTTTTTACAACTTTAATCAACTTCAAACTCATTGATTCATGAAAACCGGCATTATAGGCGCATCCGGTTATACCGGACAGGAGTTAGTTTCACTGCTCGCTCGTCATCCGAAGACCGAACTCAGTCTCGTCACCTCAAGAGCTCACCAAGGCAAACCGCTTAATCGAGTCATTCCCAAGCTGGGCAAGTCGGGTGACGCAATCAGTTTCATAAATCCATCGATCGATCAGTTGATCCTCTCCGAGGTCGAACTGTTCTTTCTCGCCCTACCCCATGGAACCGCTGCAGAATATGCAATCCAGTTAATCGAAGCCGGGAAAAAGGTCATCGATCTTTCAGCTGATTTTCGACTGAAAGAACCAATCAAATATCGTGAGTTTTATGGATCCGAACACCCGGACCCCAACGGTTTGTTAGGCGCTCAGTACGGTCTGCCGGAATTGCATGACTTGTCCTGGAGCCATTCCTCGCTGATCGCCTCTCCTGGTTGTTATCCCACGAGCATTATCATCCCCTTGGCTCCCCTGTTTGCTAACGATTTGATCGAAAAGTCAGACATAGTCGTAAATTCAATCAGCGGAATAAGCGGAGCGGGGAAAAATGCCTCAGAACGTTTGCTATTCTGTGAAAGAAATGAAAGCGCCGGAGCTTATGGGTTGCCCAAGCATCGCCATTTGTCCGAGATTGAAGAACAACTCGGCATCTTTGCGAACGAACCGGTGATTCTTTCCTTTCATCCACATCTAGCTCCAATGAATCGGGGCATTTGTTCCACTCTATCGGTTCGCGCAAACGGCCCTTTGAACGCCAGTGCAGTACGCGAATGTTGGGAGCAAACTTACTCAGGACGTCCATTCGTCCAAGTGCTCGAAGAGGGAGATGACCCGGAAACAGGAAAAGTTACTGGCACAAACCGTATCGATCTTGCCGTAGTTGCCGATCAAAGAACCAATCGTTACGTCTTACGTTCAGCTGAAGACAACCTAATCAAAGGAGCCGGTGGACAAGCCGTTCAGTCGATGAATTTGTGTAATGGGTACGACGAGACCTGCGGATTGGCATGAAATTTTACGAGGATTGTGACGGTGTAACGGAACCCAGGGGCTTCTTCGCCTCGGGAATATCCTGCAACGTTCTTGGCAAAAACAACGGCAAGCTCGACTTGGGACTCATCCATTCTCCAAAATCGTGCACCGGAGCCGGGACTTTTACAAGCAATGACGTGAAAGCCGCTCCAGTACGCTACTGCATGGAGCTGCTTGACGATCCCGGCCAAGTTTTTCACGGGGTTATTGCAAATAGTGGCAATGCCAATGCCTGCACCGGCGAGCAAGGAGATTTGGATTGCATGAAAATGGCTTCCGAAACTGCCCGGCACTTGAAAGTTCATTCCAAAGAGATCTTGGTTTGCTCGACTGGAAGAATTGGCGTTCAATTGCCCATGAGTCGAATTACCGCGGGAATCGCCAAAGTCTGTGAAGATACCCTTGAGAAACTGGACGGAGGCAGGGCCTTCCAGGAAGCCATTCTAACTTCCGATACCCGTACCAAGTCCTGCTCGGCGCAGATTGAAACGTCGCAAGGTAAAATTACCGTCGGAGGAGTGGTCAAGGGAGCGGGTATGATTCAGCCCAACATGGCAACCATGCTTGCCTTCATCACAACCGACGCTTCCGCAAGCTCATCGTTTCTGAAATCATGTCTGAATGAAGCGGTTGATAAATCCTTCAACCGCATCACCATAGACGGAGACATGAGCACGAACGATTCCGTGCTGCTTCTCGCCAATGGTTTTACCGGAATAGAGGTGGAAAAGGAACAGCCTCAAGTGGTCGATCAGTTTCGGCAAGCCATTCTTCGAGTCTGCGCTTGTCTGGCAAAGAAATGCGTTACGGATGGAGAGAAAGTGACGAAATTCGTTGAGGTCCGGGTGGAAGGAGCTGCGAACGAAGACGCAGCCGACCGCGTGGCCCGCTGCATTTCGAATTCCCTACTTGTGAAATCATCTTGGTATGGATCGGACCCGAACTGGGGGAGAATCGTAGATGCCGCAGGATATGCTGGGGTAGGTATGGCCTTCGGGAAGTTCGACCTATGGTACAACGACGTCCCTGCTGTTACCCAAGGAACTCCCCTGCCCTCGAACAAGCCAAGATGGAAGGAAATCGTATCGCAAAATTCTTTCATCATACGGGCGAACCTGAACATGGGTGACGCAACCGCGGTCATTTGGACAAATGATTTGAGTGAAGCCTACGTCAACTACAACATGAGCGAATGAGCATGTCGCTACAATACGAAGATAGCCAGGCCAAGGCCAGAATTCTCATGGAAGCCCTGCCCTACGTAAGGAGGTTTCGCGGCTCTATCTTTGTCGTCAAATACGGAGGAAGCTTCATGGACTCACCCGATCCTGAAGTTCGGGCCGGCGTAGCCAGGGATCTGGTATTCCTTAACTTTGTCGGCATCAAGGTTGTGGTGGTTCACGGTGGAGGCAAGGCCATTACACGCGAACTGGAAAATCGTGGTATCCAAGCTCGTTTTATCGAAGGGTTGCGAGTGACGGACGATAAAACGATTGATGCAGTGGATACCGTTCTTAATCAGCAAGTGAACCAAGAGGTAGCCGGGTACGTTACTTCCCATGACTGCGAAGTAAGAAGGTTTCCCGGAAAGGAAGTTCTTGGATGTAGAAAACTATCGGCCAATCACGATTATGGGTTCGTTGGCGAAGTTACCTCCGTAAAGGTCGAGCCTATCTTGAATGCGTTGGAAGAAGGGCGCATGCCAATCCTTTCCTCCACCGCCTCGGACGATCTTCAAACGTGTTACAACGTCAATGCGGACGACGTCGCATCGAAGGTGGCGATTGCCCTGCAAGCCAGAAGATTGGTCTACTTGTCAGACGTCCCCGGTCTTTTGCTTGATCCTTCGGATCCATCGACCCTCGTTTCGAGCTTGCACGTACAGGAAGTAGATCCTTTGAAAAAACAAGGTGTCATTTCAGCCGGCATGCTGCCCAAGGTCAACAGTGCGGTCGAAGCCTTGAAGGCTGGAGTGAACCGCGTGCACTTCATTGACGGCCGCATGCCGCACAGCATTCTGTTGGAAATCTTCACCGATCAGGGCATTGGTACGGAAATCGTTCACGACTGATGATGAATCTTCGCAAGCACCAGTCCCTGCTCATCGGCAATTACGCACCTCCCTCAATTGAAATAGTTCGGGGAGAGGGGTGCAAGTTATGGGACGCAAACGGACGGGAGTACCTTGATTTCACTTCTGGAATTGCCGTGACCAACCTAGGTCATTCTCATCCCCTGTGGGTTAAGCAAGTGAGTGATCAAGCGACAAAACTGGTTCATTGCTCGAACCTTTTTTCCATACCAGAACAAGTCCGACTCGCGGAGAGACTTTCTGGCAGAATAGGGTCAGGCAAGCTGCTTTTTTGCAATAGTGGAGCCGAAGCCAACGAAGCACTACTGAAACTCTCCCGCTTGTTCGGTCATCAGATCAGGAAAACGGCGCGGCCAAAGGTCATTGTTGCCAAGAACGGTTTTCACGGACGGACGCTTGGAGCCCTTTCGGCCACAGAATCAATGAAATATCGTCAGGGATTCGAGCCCTTGCTGCCCGACTTTACCTTCCGTTGCCTCAACGACCTTACAGGCTTCAAGGAGGCGGTTGATGAAGATACCGTTGCCATATTGGTCGAATCCATTCAGGGAGAGGGTGGAGTTCACTCTGCATCCGATGAGTTTCTTTGCGGTCTAGAAGAACTTTGCGCTAACAACAATATCCTGCTTCTGCTCGACGAGGTCCAGACCGGTATCGCTCGGACCGGAGAGTTCCTAGGTTTCCAAAAATCGGGCATTCTTCCGCATGCCGTCGCCATGGCCAAGGGATTGGGGGGCGGTTTTCCGATCGGCGCAATTTGGGTGAACGAGAAACATTCCAGCCTCTTTACCCCCGGAACTCATGGAACGACTTTCGGCGGATCTCCCCTAGCCTGCGCCGCCGCTCATGCCGTGCTCGACGTAATCGAAAACGAAAAGCTGATTGAAAGAGCGAAAAAAATGGGGAAGCAGTTTAAAGCCGGTCTGGTTGAACTCGCCGAGAAATTCCCGGAATCCATTCTAGAAACAAGGGGTCGAGGATTGATGCTTGGACTGGCACTCTCATTCGACCCTTCCGATCTGATTACAGATTTAAGGGAATCCGGGCTGCTAGCGGTCGGAGCCGCCGGGCAAACCTTGAGACTGCTTCCTCCCCTTACGATCAAAACCGAGGATATAAAAAAAGCTCTTGTAATCTTGCAATCCTGCCTAAAGAGAAAAGAGCGAAACACCTAAAGTTCCATGAAACACTTCCTCAAGGAAAATGATTTTCAAAAAAATGAAGTAAGGGAGATTTTTGCATCCGCTCATGCCCTAAAATTGAATCGTCAACAAAGACCCAGTGATGATCTTGCCGGGCAAAGTTGGGGCATGATTTTTTATAAACAGAGTACTCGTACCCGAGTATCCTTTGAAGTTGGCATTCGAGAACTCGGGGGCAACCCATTGATTCTGGATCAGTCCAGCACTCAGATTGGCAGAGGGGAGACGGTCGAGGATACGGTCAAGGTACTCTCCCGTTTTCTGGATGGCTTGATTATCCGGACCCACGGGCACGATCAGATTGAGGAGTTCGCCCGGCATGCATCCGTCCCGGTGGTCAATGCCTTGACCGACTTCCTTCACCCTTGCCAAATATATGCCGATTGTCTGACTCTGCTGGAAAAATGGGGAGTTGACGAGGATCCCTATTCCGGGCTGCGCGGCAAGAGGCTCGCTTTTTACGGAGACACCTCATGCAATATGGCAAACTCATGGATATTGGCCGGAGCCATGTTTGGTATGGAGATATCCCTTTGCGGTCCGCAAGCCTACTCTCCCCGCAACCCGATCATTCAATTTTTGGATCAATGCGGACTTGCTCCGTCCTGGTCGTTTTGCGCCGATCCGATGGAAGGAGCCAGAAATGCTGACGTCATATACACCGACGTCTGGGTAAGTATGGGTTGCGAAGACCAAAAAGAATCCCGCATCGAGCAAATGCAACCCTATCAGGTTAACGATGCAATTCTTGAAACTGCGGATAAGAATTGTATTTTCATGCATTGCATGCCCGCTCATTCGGGTCAGGAAGTAACCCAATCCGTACTCGACTCCGACCGTGCCGTTCTTTTTGATCAGGCGGAAAACCGCTTGCATATGCAAAAGGCGATTCTCTCCGCTCTCTCCCGCCAGAATTCCCTGAAAAGATGAAATTGATACTCGCATATTCAGGAGGTCTCGATACCTCCGTTCTCGTTCATTGGTTCGCCCATCATCACAATGCCGAAGTAATCACCTACTGCGCTGACGTTGGTCAGGAGGAAGAACTTGACGGACTCGAGGAAAAAGCCCTCGCCACCGGAGCCCAAGCCCACAAGACACTGGATCTTGTCGATGAGTTCGCCAAGGATTTCATTTATCCGATGGCTCGAGGAAACGCTGTTTACGAAAGCCAGTATCTGCTAGGGACCTCGATCGCTCGTCCATTGATCGCCAAGGCTCAAATCGAAATCGCCCGCGAATTCCAGGCAGATACCGTTGCCCATGGAGCCACCGGCAAGGGAAATGACCAGTGCAGATTCGAACTCACCTTCTCAGCTTTGGCTCCGGACTTGAAAATCCTCGCTCCCTGGCGCGATCCTTCCTTCCGGGAACGGTTTCCCGGCCGTACCCAAATGATCGAATACTGCCGGGAAAACAAAATCGAGGTGGAAGCCAGTGCATCCAAGCCCTATTCCATGGACCGCAATCTTTGGCATATTTCCTACGAGGCTGGTATTTTGGAAGATCCGTGGTTCGACCCGACCACCGCAGAAAATCGGGCGATGTACAAATTGACCGTCGATCCAATCCTCGCCCCGGACGACCCCCAGTACCTGGAACTGAGTTTCGAGGATGGAAACTGCGTTGCCATAGACGGCAAGCGCGCAAAGCCCGCGGAAATTATACGTTCACTCAATACGATTGCCGGAAGGCACGGGATTGGGCGGGTTGACTTGGTGGAAAATCGTTTTGTCGGCATGAAAAGCCGTGGCGTATACGAAACGCCCGGAGGAACGATTCTGCTCCATGCTCACCGGCAACTCGAGACTCTGACCATGGATCGTGATCTCATGCATCTGCGTGATTCATTGATCCCGCGTTATGCAGAGTTAATCTACTACGGATTCTGGTATGCTCCCGAGAGAGAAGCCCTTCAAGCCTTGATCGATCAAAGTCAAAGCAAGGTTACCGGAACCGTCCGCCTCAAACTTTACAAAGGCAGTCTGTCCACCGTTGGCCGCAAATCGGATTTTTCCCTTTACGACCCCGCCGTAGCATCCATGGAAGGAGACGAGTCGGATTACCTGCCCGAGGATGCCGGAGGATTCATTAGACTGAATGGCTTACGCCTCAAGGAGCGTGCCCGCAAGCAGGGATACAAAGGCTCCTGATTGAACAAAGTACTGGTGAACCTTCTCGTTATCGACAACTATGACTCCTTCACCTACAATCTGGTGCAGTATTTCGGAGAACTCGGAGCGGATTGCAAGGTTTTGCGCAATGACCGGTTCGCCCTTGAGGAAATTGACGTTTCCCCTTTCAACGGGCTGGTCCTTTCACCCGGGCCCTGCTCTCCAGACCAAGCCGGTATAAGCTTGGCCGCTGCCCGTCAATGGGCAGGTGTAAAACCTTTGCTCGGGGTATGCCTTGGACATCAATGCATCGGACAGGCATTCGGTGGTAAAATCGTACGGGCGCAGAGGTTGATGCACGGGAAAACCTCTCTTGTGCATCATCATGAAAAGGAAATTTTCGAAGACATCCCCAATCCCTTTCGGGCAACGCGTTATCATTCATTGGTCATTGAACCCAATACCCTGCCTAAGGATCTTGAGAAAACCGCATGGACGGAAGATGGAGAAATCATGGCGATCCGGCACCTCGCCTTGCCCGTGTGGGGGGTTCAGTTTCATCCTGAATCATTGGCTACGGATAGTGGAATTATGTTGTTGAAGAATTTCCTCAAATATTGTTAATCATATCTGTGTGTGTGTGGAATGTGAAATCAGGTAGAGACTGATGCTTTGTCCAAAGTGTTCATCCGTGGACCTCAAGGTCTTGGAAACGCGCGCTGGAAAAGCGGCGTCTACGCGAAGAAGAAGGGAGTGCCAGTCTTGCGGGCACCGCTTCAGTACCATAGAAGAAGTCCTTCATGAGGATTTAACGGTGCTGAAGCGCGATGATCGCAGAGAATGTTTCGATCGGACCAAGCTCGCAATGAGCTTGCGTCGGGCAATCGCCAAACGCCCGATCGATGCCGAACAAATCAACGGTTTGCTTTCGGACACTCTTCGGAGAATCGAAAACGAGTTCGATAATGAACTCCCGAGCCGGGCGATCGCGGATACGGTCATGCATGGCTTGCGTAGCGTCGATTCAATTGCATGGCTACGGTACGCCAGTTTCTACGAGGATTTCTCACAATTTTCTCGGTTCGCCGAGGAGATTCTTTACTTGGGTGGGGAAAGGAAAGGTGAAAACGGCGGCGGGTAAGAAAGACGACTATACCAGACTGCAGAATCTGAACTCCTTGTTCATGGTGATGGGGAGCGTTTCCTCTCCCGACGAGACCTATCAGTTGCAGCGTACCCTTTCGTTCATGCGTGAAAACGAGGGTGAAAAGCGAATGAGCCATCAATCCTTCGAACACTGTATCGATCAAGTTGTACGATTTCATTTTCCAAACAAGAGAAATTTGCGACACGTTCACTGGAACGCAAGGCGTCATCTTATCAATCCACTTTGGGTACACGCTTCCGTGCTCGAATTCGTACGATCGACCCGGGAATCCACAACCGGACTGCTTTTGGTGTCAGGATTGCGTGAATCTCTGAAGGGTCACAGGAAGAGATGGAGCTCTAAATGTGAGCAGGAATATCTAGAGATTCGGGAATTCATTGAAACTTTGGTTCTTCGCTACGCTGTGAACGGACAAGATCTGTCCGTTTTATTTTTCTAAACTTTTGTTTCCGGATAACTCCCAAGCAAACGGGAATAGGCGCAAGCGCCTTGAAGTTCTCGAAGGGCCTGACCCACGACATCCTCCTCGGGATGACCAATGAAATCGATAAAGAAGAAATAGTCCCAAGACTTTCTTTTGCTCGGACGAGACTCGATCTTGCAAAGATTGATTCCTCTGCTCGAGAAAGGCTGCAAGGCATTTTGCAAAGCGCCCGCTTCGTCATTCAAGGAAAGCACCAGACTCGTACGATAGGAAACTCCGGCGCGCATGGGTAAGGATTGCCTGGCAACGACAAGAAACCGAGTGACGTTGTCGGAGCGGTCCTGAATGCCCGACTCTATCATGGGCACGTCATAAATTCTTCCAGCAAGCTCACCGGCAATCGCAGCGACTCCATCACTGGTCCGACAACCCCGCACAGCTTCAGCTGTACTGGTGACGGGAACCAGATCCACCCCAGGTAATTTTGCCCGCAACCATTCGGCGCACTGGGCAAGAGCCTGGTCCTTGGAACGCACTTCGGAAACTTCCGACAGGGCGGATTGGCTGAACAAGCAATGACGGACGCTCAGGAATACCTGAGCCACAATGGTTAGCTCGGAATCTACCAACAAATCAAGAGAGCGATTTACCGCACCCTCGGTAGAGTTTTCAATGGGCACGACCCCATAATCACAATGCCCCGATTCAACTGCTCGGAAAACTTCTGGAATATCGGGCAAGGCAAAGTACTCCAGACCTGCCCCGAAATTCTTGACCGCAGCTTGGTGAGTGTAGGTGGCTTCTGGACCAAGATACCCAATGACCAAGTTTTTCTCCAAGGCAATGGAAGCGGAAATGACCTCGCGGTAGACCGCCCGCAAGGATTCTTCCCTCAATGGACCTTTGCTGTAACTGGAAATCTTTTCAAACACCTGTTCTTCACGAGCCGGATCATATGGATCCACTCCTGACTCAAGTTTGATTTTTCCAATATTGCATGCCTTGCCAACACGCTCATTCAACAACTTCACGATTTCTGAGTCGATTTGATCGATCTCTTCCCTTAAGGATTCTAATTCGCTTTTATTCAAAATCTGTAATCAACACGCTAACCGGAAATTAATGTACGAGGCATACTCATGATGCAACCGCATATCCATTGATTCCACAACGAAAAATATTGAAACAAAAAGTATGAGCTGCAATCGAAACTTTTCCTCCATCGTGGTCGATGGAGACGACCGGGCCCCGAACCGCTCGATGTTGCGGGCCGTTGGCTTTGAAGACGAAGACTTCAACAAACCACAAGTTGCGGTTTGTTCCGCATGGAGCATGGTTACTCCATGCAACGCGCACTTGGACGAATTGGGCAAGATGTCGGTGATCGGGGTGGATGAGAGTGGTGGCAAGGCTGTTCCGTTTGGCACGATCACCGTTTCCGATGGCATCAGCATGGGTACTCCCGGCATGCGATACTCCTTGGTTTCCCGGGAGGTCATTGCCGACTCCATTGAAACGGTTGTGGGTGCGGAGGGGATGGACGGAATAGTGG
>JAYOWQ010000007.1:26649-37023 GCA_038152055.1 Opitutales bacterium
CAATAGGAGGATGCGACAAGAACATGCCTGCCTGCGTCATGGCCCTCGCAAGGCTTAACCGCCCGGGAATATTCGTCTACGGAGGCACTATACTTCCTGGAATTCACAAGGAAAAGAATCTTGATATAGTATCGGTTTTTGAAGCAGTCGGCGCCCATGCTTCCGGAAACATTTCTCACGAAGAACTCACCGAGATTGAAAAGAAAGCGATCCCTGGGCCTGGATCATGCGGGGGGATGTATACCGCAAACACCATGTCCTCGGCCATTGAAGCCTTGGGCATGAGCCTGCCTGACAGCTCCGCTCAGTTAGCCGTCTCGGAGGACAAACTGAAGGATGCAAAAGCAGCGGGGCAAGCGGTCGTTAATCTTATCGAAAAAAATATCCGCCCCCGTGACATCATGACAAGAAAGGCCTTTGAAAACGCCATCACCGTTGTGATTGCCCTTGGCGGTTCGACTAATGCCGTCCTCCATCTTCTTGCCATGGCTCACGAGGCCGAGGTTTCTCTTGAGCTCGATGATTTTACGGAAATCGGGAAGAGGGTTCCCGTGCTTTGTGATCTCAAGCCAAGCGGCAAGTACAATATGTCCCATTTTGTAAGGATCGGTGGGTTGCGCCCCCTTCTGAAAACCCTGCTCGACCAAGGATTGCTTCATGGTGATTGCATGACGGTCACCGGAAAGACGCTTGCGGAAAACGTCGCCGATGCCCTGCCCTATGCACCCTATCCAAGCGGACAGGATTTGGTAAGGCCCTTCGATGATCCCATCAAAGGAGACAGTCACTTGCGAATTTTATACGGCAACCTGGCGCCGGACGGAGCGGTCGCAAAAATAACCGGCAAGGAAGGGCTGAAATTCTCAGGAACGGCGGCGGTTTACGAGTCCGAGGAACAAGCTCTTCGCGGGATCCTCGATGGAAAGGTCAAAGCGGGAAACGTGGTGGTAATTCGTAATGAAGGACCGGTTGGCGGTCCGGGTATGCGTGAAATGCTTTCGCCCACTTCGGCGATCATGGGAAAGGGTTTGGGCAAGGAAGTTGCGTTGATTACCGACGGAAGGTTTTCAGGCGGAAGTCATGGTTTCGTAGTCGGGCACGTCACTCCGGAGGCAGCCGTGGGAGGACTCATAGGCATGCTCGTTACCGGAGACCCTATAACCATTGATGCTGAAAACAACCAGCTTACCCTCGACTTGCCCGACGAGGAGATCTCTCGCCGCAAAACGCAATGGGAAAAACCTCAACCGCGTGAAAAACGCGGAGTTCTCGCAAAATACGCCAAACTCGTCAGTTCCGCCTCGCTAGGAGCCGTGACCCACTAAACGCAATCCCTTATCCTACGCCATCATGGACACTTCTCTTTATCAACGCTTTCCCAAACTCGGATTTTCTTCGGACTTTCGCCTCGTCGGATTTCCCGAGGATTATCTGAACGCTCAGTCCATTCCCATGCAACGGGCATTTGCGGCCATGAAAGAGCTCGAGGCTGGAGCAGTCGCAAATCCGGACGAGGGTCGAATGGTTGGACACTATTGGTTGAGGGCGCCGGAGCTTGCTCCTTCCAAGGACTTGACCTCCGCCATTCTCAATACTCTCGAAAAGGTGAGAAACTGCGCCAAACAAGTGCATCAAGGCACCCTGGCCAGTCCTCAGGGGCCTTTCACCGATCTGCTTGTAATTGGCATTGGCGGATCTGCCTTAGGTCCTCAATTTGTGGGGAAAGCTCTTGCATCCGCCTCTGGAGATGCTCTGACCGCGCATTTTCTTGACAACACTGATCCGGATGGAATCGATTACGTCTTACAACGAATGGGGGCTAATCTTCCCACCACACTGGTTTTGGTAATTTCAAAGTCAGGAGGTACGCCCGAGACCCGCAATGGCATGATTGAAACAAAGTATGCGTTCAAACGGGCGGGATTGAAATTCAACCAACACGCTATTGCCGTGACTGGAGAGGGCAGCAAACTTCATAAGATCTGCCAGGAAGAGGAATGGCTGGATTTTTTCCCAATGTGGGACTGGGTAGGAGGCAGAACAAGTGAAACCGCAGCTGTTGGGCTGTTGCCTGCGGCGCTCCAGGGATTCGACATCGACCGGTTGATTGACGGGGCCGCCCGCATGGACGAACTAACCCGATCGGAAGAGACTTCCCGAAATCCAGCCGCCATGCTTGCCCTCAGTTGGTACTACCTTACCGAGGGGTCCGGCGCAAAGGACATGGTCATTCTTCCTTACAAGGATCGCCTCGAACTCTTTGCAAAATACCTCCAGCAGTTAATCATGGAGTCATTGGGGAAAGAAAAAAACCTCGAAGGACAAATCGTCAACCAGGGCATTGCAGTTTACGGCAACAAAGGGTCCACGGATCAACACGCCTACGTTCAGCAACTGCGTGAAGGAATACCTAACTTTTTCGCCACTTTCATCGAAGTCCTTGAAGACAGGGACGGGGACTCTCCCGAAGTGGATGAAGACGGCATGAATTCCGGCGATTACTTGCATGGTTTTTTCCTCGGTACCCGCGATGCTCTTCTTGAAAAAGGCAGACGCTCAATCACGTTGACCATAGACGCAGTCGATGCTTTTTCCGTGGGCATGCTCATTGCCCTGTATGAACGAGCGGTTGGATATTACGCCTCCCTGGTTGGCATCAATGCTTACCACCAACCCGGAGTGGAGGCTGGAAAAAAAGCGGCGACCGAAGTGCTCGCGGTACGCAAGGCAGTGCTTGAATGGATGAGAAAAAATCCTGGCACAACCGCGGATTCCAGTACTGTGGCACAACAGATCAACATGCCTGATCGGGTTGACTGGACTTACAAGATTCTCGAATCCCTTTCCGCCAACTACCCTGATGCATTCGTAAGGCAACAGCAATCCGATCCATTGAACGACCGATTCTCATATACGAAGCCATCGAATGATTCCTAATATACCCGATATTCCTTGTAAATATCCTCGGCTGCATTTTTGATATGTCCCATCAGATTTTTTCCATATGGGGCTAACCTTGAACAAAGACGGTACACCACGAAAGGTCGGTAGTGGCAAGACAAAGGGGGCTGGTTGCTTTGCCAAGATCAAGTGGCAACAACTTCGTGAATTCATTGGAGAGGATGAGCAGATTCCTGTCAGTCGCGTATGGTTACGCTCAGTCGGGGCGCTTTCTCAGAAGAAGGGTTCTTCCAAGAAAACTTACCCTAAGCGAGCAATAACCAAAACGCCTCCGCACACGCCACCGGAGACTCCAAACAAGATCAACGCCATCTCGTCGCCCTCCAACACCCTTGCGGGTAAAACTAGCCCAAGTGATTCAACCTCAAGATCAACGGATGAGGATGACTACTCTCCCCCTGTTTTTGCCATCCCAGGGAAAATCAGTGAATATTGAATTCGAGCAGGTTCATGCCTGCATGAAACGTGGAAAATCAGTCTATGGTGAAAAGGGAGAAAACGGGGAAAGTGGAGCAATCTCCTCAGCGCCACTATTTTCAGGCAGTTCTTCTTGCTCTTCAAGTGGTTGAGCAGATGCATCGGAATCCGTAGCAGTCGAATTACCTTCAGCATCCTCCTTGGCTTGATCGTAATTAATCTCAGTCAGGTTCCCGTCTTCATCAATAAAGGAAGTCAGTTGGGTGGATGGACTGGGGGCAAGTTCCTCACGTTGCAAGTCACGAACCCACCAGTCCTGATATTCAAGTGTGCCGTTCTCCTTGTATTGCTGAACCGCTCCCCATCGCGAACCAGCATATTTAGGAACCAATAAACGCCTGTCCTGTTCGTAATCGTATCTTGCGTCCCAAGCCTTCTGTATGTATGCGGGTGGCTTGTTTGCAGAAACTTCGACCGACTGTTGGTCCGAAACTTTTTCTCGAGTTGAGCAGGACGTCCATCCCCAAACCATACAAATGCCAAGTATGGAGAACCGAAAATTCCGGAAATAAAGATTCATAAGCTGAAAATACACCCATTCATTACACAAAAATCAATCCTAACTTGTACCATCCGGACGGTCGTACCAAAAATTACAGGCCTTTCGGCTTCTCAAAAGCCAAGGAAATCCAAAAAGCGGGAGCAATTTCATGGCCATGGACCAATTATTGTACCAATTTAATTTACGGGCTGATGAGCGGACGGGATACTTGGAAATAATTTTTAATTGCAACCCTGCCCTGGAGCACGCCTGTTTCAAACTACGATTGAAAACGATTTCCTCACCGGCAAAGTGTGTCTCCGGAAAACCTCCGCATTGAAAGAATAAATCTCTCCGGCAAAATATGAAGCTTCCGGCAAACAAGGAAAACTTCAGGGATAAGAGATTCCACAGATAAGGTAATAAACGACCTGCGATCCATCGTCCGCAATCATCATCAAATTCAAGAATCGCACCTCCTCCTCCTACCTTTTCATTCATGATCATCTCTAAAGCCAGCCTGACGGTTTGCTCCCGAACTTCGGTATCCGCATCGACGAAAAAAAGGGTCTTGCCAAGCGAGGCGCGCGCCCCAGCGTTCCTAGCCCTTGAAATTTGGCGGAATGATTCATGGACAACCTTACAATCCAACTTCCTGGTCAAGGCTGCAGTTCCGTCTGTGGAATTATTGTCCACGACAATGATTTCGCCCGCAAGACCGGGCAGTTCGGTCATACTTTTCTGGATCGCTTGAATGGTTCGAGGAAGCAATGATTCCTCGTTATATGCCGGTACTACGAAAGAGTAATCGAGTACAGATTGCAAAACGCGAGGGAGGGAATTATCCGTCCGAACCGGAGAACTTCTTGGCTCGTCGCCCCACACCGAAAGACAAACCGGCAATCCAGCCCTGAAGGCGGGCAAAGGGGCGTTTGGAATAAGCGTCCTCATCTCCAATTGGTTGGAGTTGGGCGTCCCCTCGAATGTCGGAGGCGATTTTACCCAAGTTCGGCAGTGGCTTTCCCTCGGCCTGCATTTCTCTGTAAAGGAAGGTCAATCGGTCAATTTCCAACTGACGGGACAAGGCGGATAGAGTCCTACGAAACTCGGCAACCTCGCCCACCTCGTCCGTAGAACCAATCGTAGTCTCTTCCTCATCAATGGATACCGACCGAGCATCAACTTCCAACGCATCAGTATTCGTAGCGGGCTCGGCAGGGTCGGAGGGTGAACCGGCGGTTAATTCCACCCCTCTGTCAATTTCAAGATTTTCGTCGAAGTCATCCATGGAAAATGGTTCTTCCAACAAGGAAGAATCAATTTCTCCATCCGAATCTTTTCCATGGGAAATAGAGCCTACTTCCAACACCCCGTCTTCAGATGAAGCGTCAATGGTAGCGGACAACCTGCCATCATCCGAAATTGTATCCGCTAGATGCTCATCACTGAGTTGTTCTTGCTGTACTGTCATTATTTTGGGGTGCAGGATTTAAAGTGGATCGTACGGAAGTTCCGTTTCCAGATCTAATTCCAAGTCCTTATCCTTATCCGATTCCCCCGAGCGGATCAAGTTTAGTTTTTCTCCTAGCTTAAGCGTATCATTGAAATTCAGCTCACTATCCTCTGCTTCAAGAAATGCAAAACGTTCCTCCGCTAGTGTAACTTTAAGAAAAAAAGGGTCCAGTTCACTGAACTCATCTGGTTGCATGAAAAGGCAAAACTCTCTTCTTAACCCATTTTCTTGTCCGGATCGGATAAAAAAACCATGACCGGAGGGCGAAATACTTTCCACTTCTACTTCAATCTCATCACCGAAAAACAAATTCTCGGGCAAAACCACGTTTTCCGCCATGGTTTCAAATGAGGAATAATAATTATCGGAAGCCGCCTTGCGGGCGAGCTTATGCTTTTTCATCTCCGCGTTCAGCTGATCGAATTCCAGAGCTTTTAATGCAGTTGCCTGCATCTGTTCCTCAAGCTCTGCAAGCAACTCTTCCTTGCGAACCGTAACCGGTGACTGTTTTTCTTCTTCCCTGCGAATGGATGCCAACAATTCATCCAGGGATGCTCTCTTTTGCTGGAGCTCGTCCTCTACACTGGTCGCATCTTCATTCAACTGGACGAACTTCCTTTCCAAGGCCTCCATTTCCTCGCGATCCCCGATCGAATTGTCTTTCAGTTCCTCCTCCTCCTGTCTGAGGGATGACCTTGCTCGCAACAGAGTTGCGACCTCCAACATGCTCTCGTTCTTGTCTACTTCCAGGGCTAACTTAAGTTCTTCCACCTCTCTGCGAGCACTCTCAACCTCTTGCTCAAGTGAATCAAAGGAGTCCAGGTTGCACAAAAAGTAAACCAGACCCGAAGCAACCAAGAGTATGGCCAGAATTCTACAAGACCACCAAATCAAATTTTTCATGACTTTTCAGATCAAGTGGCCGGCCAACCATCGGAATGATTTCGGCTAGGGAATAAAACCGATGAATGCGCGTGATGCGTATTTTACAAATTTCTAGCGACTTCCTTCGTACGCCCAGAATCATTTCAGGTTTGATGCCAGCTTCACTGCCAAGGGGTAACGACACCAGTCCTTTGGAGTAATCAATTGAATCGAACTTCAAACTAACGACCTCCCCCATCTCAAGCCAAGGCCGTTCCCTGGCATATTCGCTCAAACCTTTTAGGGCTCGCTGGTAATGGCGCTTGAGGATCGCGGTGAATGCCGGGAATTCCTCGAGCGAGGATGACAGATCGGAAATCTTGGTGAACAAATCACTCATTTCATGAGCAGATTGCGAAATTCGCTGACGAAGCATGGGTATTTCCGATTCAAGCGCGGCGCCAGATTCTTTAGCCTCGGCAAGGTTTGCTTCGGCTTCCTTGATTCGTCCTGAAACATCATCGAGAGATTTTTCCGCGTCAACCTTGGCCTGATTGATTTTTTCGAGCCTTGCCTTGGTGTCCGCCAGTTTGCCCGTTATCCCCTCGCATTCTTCTCTGGTCGTTGAAAGTTGATCTTCCAGTTCCTGATTCCGCTTACGTTCACGGCTTGATTTTGATTCGTTCACAAGCTTCTGCTCCTTGAGCTCTTCCATGAGGGCGGTCTTTTTTTCAGCAAATTCGGACAGCAGATCCAGATGCTCATCGTGGGAACCAATGGTCAATGAAGTCAGAATTAGGGCAATCAATCCAAGGAGGGCGGAAAGTCCAAGCAAGATTGGTGAAAGATACTTCACAGGGGCAAGGGAGCGAATGGCATATCCAAAGCATCCGAGGGTTCCTCATTCAATTGAGGAGAATCATCATCCTGATCCCCTTGGCCAAGATCAATACCAGCCGGTATAAAGGATGGGGGCGGGATGAATTCATCGTCTTCTTCATCAAAATCAAGCTCAAGAAGCGGAGCTTCTTCCTCTTCTTCCAAGTCGGCCAACTGATCCTTTACCACCTCTATTCTTGCCTGCTTGGCCGACTCCCACTCCCGGGTACGCATTTTATCCAACCTGCTTTGGTGAAGGGAAAACAAATCCTCGTCATTTTCGGCTGAGCTTCCAACGTATCTGGCCACGGAAAGACGACCTTGAACGTCTCTTCCCCAAGACCGCCCGACTTCCCTTCCTTGATAAATGGGAACCATCCTGCGATCTTCCAGTTGATAAGAGTAACGAGCCTCCCATGCATCATAAATGGCCGGCCTCGACAAATCGGTGGAACGACTTCGGGAGCATGACGATGTTATCAACAAAATTCCGGCAAGAGCAATGGACCCACTGATTGACATGTCTAGAATCTATGTCAAGTCGCTGGTATTTGAAAACCAAAAACGCCAAGGTTTTCGGCTCCATTCGGGCCCTGCATAATTCACTCCAATCCGAGGGCCACAAAGAATTTCAGATGGTTTGCCAGCACCTCTCTCAATCCACATCGATCCAGCAACCAACGCCTTTCCATTCCAACTTCCATCGAGCTTCATCCCCTTGGTCAACCTCCCGGGTCCCTTGAATTGAGCCGCTCCTCGGATAAGGACGGCTGCAGGATAATTCTCTGGGCCGGTCACGACGTTGAGCATCCAGTGCATGCCATAGCAAAGGTAAACGTACCATACACCACCTGGGCAATACATAACGGACGTTCGAGCGGTCTTCCCCTTGCTTGCATGACATGCCAGATCCTTTTCGCCATCGTAAGCTTCGGTTTCCGTAATCATAGCCCGGTCAATGATCCCGCACTCCCTCTGGACGCATAAATTACTACCGAGTATTTCTCTGGCCACGAGTTGAGGTGATTGAAGAAAAAACTTTCCGTCGCAAAACATGAAGGCCGTAAAAATTTCAGTATTTGCGATTAAGAGAATCCAACCATATTGAAACAGGCCCGTCATCAACCGCAGTAATTTGCATATCCGAGCCAAAAAAACCGGATTGTAACCGGCCTTCGAACTTCTCGGCAGCAAGAGCCAGGAATTCGTCATACAAGGATCGTCCCCTTTCCGGATCGGCCGCATCATTGAAAGACGGCCGGAATCCCTTTCGACAATTACCGAGCAGGGTGAATTGACTAATCGCCAGAATTCCCTGCTCGCGACCAATTGGAAGATTCATCTTGCCTTGGGAGCAAGCAAAGATTCGCAACCCCAGTATTTTTGAAACCATCCATTCTACGTCCTCTCCACTGTCCTCACGATGCACTCCAAGATAGACCAACAATCCTTTCGCAATTGCACGTGTTTGATGACCCTCCGCTTCCACTCTGGCGGAAGAAACTCTCCGAATCAGGGCTCTCATGGATCTTCGGACAGGCGGATTCTCAAAAGTCACCTTATGCCATGGGACAGACGACCCAAGACAAAAGCAAAGAACGGCTTAAAACTCTTCAGCGACCGCGTCCATCACTTCCTCCACCGCCTTGGCGGCCAGCGGAGTCGTGAGGTAACGCTCTCCGCAACTCGCTCCTATGACCACGATATTCTTGCCAGCCATTTCAGGTCTTTTCGCAACACGGAGAGCGGCAGTGATGGTAGCCCCTGTGGATATCCCAGCAAGGACACCCTCTTCCAGGCTGACTCTTCTGGCCATATCGAAAGCTTCGTCACTGCTCACAAGTTCCACTTCGTCCACAATTTCGAGGTTCAGATTCTTGGGCACGAAACCAGCTCCGATTCCCTGAATCTTATGAGGTCCGGGCTTTATATCCTCACCATTCCGCGTCTGGGTAATGACCGGACTTTCAGCCGGCTCCACCGCCACGGCAAGCATGTCGGGGTTGCGTTGCTTGATAACTTCGGAAACGCCGGTGATGGTTCCACCGGTACCAACGCCGGCAACCAGGCAATCGACCTTTCCTTCCAAGCCCGACCAAATTTCCTCCGCGGTTGTTTTACGATGAATCGCAGGGTTGGCTGGGTTATTGAACTGTTGAGGCATGAATCCCTTGTCGCCATGCTCCTCCAATAACTTGTTGGCCCGAGCGATAGCTCCCCCCATCCCCTTGGGTCCGGGGGAGAGACCGATCTCAGCACCACGCAAACGAAGAAGAATCCTCCGTTCCTTGGACATTGTTTCGGGCATGGTAAGGATACACCTGTAACCTTTGGCCGCGCAAACGAACGCCAGGGCGATTCCGGTATTTCCGGAAGTTGGCTCGATCACCACGCTGTCGGGCTTGAGGGAACCATCCATTTCCGCAGTCTCGATCATGGCCGCTCCGATACGGTCTTTGACACTGGCAAGTGGATTGAAAAACTCGGACTTGAGGAAAATTCTGGCTTTAGCGTCCTTGGAAACCTTCTGCAGTTCCACCAGAGGCGTTTTTCCGATTGATTCGATGATATTCATGGTGCTATGGATTCTGGGAATTATTTTCGCCCCTTGTTCTTGGGTCCGAAACTCCGGATAGGTGCATTGCGATTGACCTCTGCATTTTTTAATCGGTAAACGATGCGAGCCTTCTGAAGATCCTGAGGACTCATCTCCATCTTCACCACGTCACCAACGGTAATCTTGATAAAATGCTTGCGCAACTTTCCGGAAATGTGGGCAAGTACCTGATGACCGTTTTCCAGCTCCGCGCGAAACATGGTGCTGGGTAGGACTGCGGTAATTTTCCCTTCGACTTCTACTACATCTTGATTAGGCATAAAAGAACATCAATAACGTCATGCATTTCATCCAAGTCAAGAACGTCCTATCCTTGGAGATTTTTCAACGAACGTAAGATTTTCATGCTTCCCTGCCCGCACAGTAAAATTCATTCGTCCGAATTGACGAGAAACGACGAGTATTTCATGGCTCACGCCTTTAATTGCGCAATTGACGGGTGGAATGCGGATGAAGTGCCAATCGGCGCCGTTCTTGCGCTGGACGGTGAAATTATTGCCCGGGCTCACAACCAGACCAGAAAGCATAACGATCCCACTGCTCACGCCGAATTGATCGCTATCTCCATGGGCGCATCCAGAC
>JAYOWQ010000007.1:37033-42165 GCA_038152055.1 Opitutales bacterium
CATCCAGACTGGGCGACTGGAGGCTCAACCGATGCGCCTTGTACGTCACGAAAGAACCTTGCCCAATGTGTGCCGGGGCAACCATCATGGCCCGGGTGGGCACGGTGCATTATGCATTGGAGGACCCAAAGATGGGATGCCTTGGCGGGGCGGCATCCCTCCACACTCTTGAAAAGTCCAACCACAAACCCGAGATCAAGATAGGCGTCCTGCGCGAACCCTGCACCGCCATCATCCAGGATTTTTTCAGAATCCAACGCCAACTCGAACCACCGGCACCCTAGCTTGAAAACTAAATTCTTGAATCCTCGAACGGGAATCGCATATAAACAACATTCACTTCAAACCCTTGATTTCAAATGGCACACACTCTTCCCCCTCTACCCTACTCACCCGGTTCCCTGGAGCCACACATTGACGCGAGAACCATGGAAATACATCATGGCAAGCACCATCAGACCTACGTGGACAAACTGAATGCCGCCTTGGGGGGCAACGAATCCCTCTCCGCCCTAAGCGTTGGTCAATTGATCTCCGACTTGAATGCAGTCCCCGAGAATATCCGCATGGCAGTCAGGAACAATGGTGGCGGACATGCCAATCATACTTTTTTCTGGGAAACACTCAGCCCGAATGGTGGCGGGACCCCGTCTGGGAAACTCGGGGAAGCCATTGACCTTGCCTTCGGAAACTTCGATGCTTGCAAGGATGCTTTTGCCCAAGCAGCTCTGAACAGATTCGGTTCCGGATGGGCATGGATCGTACAAACTGCGGATGGGTCGCTTGCAGTTACCTCGACTCCAAACCAAGATAGTCCATGGATGCTTGGATACGCTGATCTTCCTGGCAAGCCTATCATCGGCATCGACGTCTGGGAGCATGCCTACTACCTGAATTACCAGAACCGACGCCCCGATTACGTTTCCGCTTTCTGGAACGTGGTCGACTGGGCGAAGGCAGCCGAAAGACTGGAGGGCTGATCTTCCTTTCGGTGATTCTGCCAATTCTCAAATCTCCCGAATTCGATTTTCTCTAATTCCAGTTGGAACGGGAATAGTCTGTCGGTCCTACTCCGATCCATCCCATCGTGAGCTTTCACGGCCTTATCTTCGACTGGGATGGAGTAATCGTAGATTCTTCGGACTTGCATCGTCGTAGCTGGGAAGCCTTGTCGGAGGAACTTTCCCTGCCGCTGGCTCCAGATCATTTCAAGCTAGGATTTGGAAAGAGGAATGAAACCATTATTCCGGAAATTCTCCAATGGACCAAAGACAAGTCACTGATCGATCAATGGGGAAAAAGAAAGGAGTGCATATATCGTGATCTCGGCACAAAGGGAGGCATAAGCCTGCAACCCGGAGCCCTTTCATTCCTGACCCACGCACGAGAAGAAGCATGGCCATGCGTGGTCGGAACCTCTACTGAACGAAGCAACGTCGAACTCGCTTGCGCCCAACATCGTTTGGCAGATTTTTTTCTTGGTATCATATCTTCCGAAGACGTCACTTCGGGGAAACCAAATCCTGAAGTCTTTCTAAAGTGCGCCAAATTACTAAACCTGAACCCATGCAAATGCGTGGTTTTCGAGGATAGTCCGCACGGAATCGAAGCAGCCAAGAGAGCAGGCATGAAAACGGTTGCCTTGACCACCTCCCATCCCAAAAAAATCTTCGACAATCTCAAGCCTGACTTCATTGACTGCTCGCTGGAGAACGTGAATACTCGGAAAATCCAAGTTTTGTTCGATTAATCATACCAATTTTCATCCACTGATGTCCTTTCATAAAAAAGTTCTTTTCGCCCTGATCCTCTCATTCCTGGCAGGCTTGTCAGCCAATCATTCCCTTGATGCGGCCGGAGGATTCCCGAAGTGGTCCACTATCCTAATCGAGTCCTGCGAATTCCTCGGAAAGCTCTTTCTCAATGGGCTGAAAATGGTGGTTATACCTTTGGTCCTTACCTCCGTGATCTGTGGCGTTTCTCAAATTTCAAATGACCGCGACTTTGGGCGGCTTGGCATCAAGACCCTCTTGCTTTATTGCCTGACTGGATTGCTTGCAGTGGTAACGGGTCTGCTATGCGTCAATTTGATTCAGCCAGGAATCGTGGACCAGGCAACCAGGGACGCAATTCTGATCAATCAGGGATCCAGCCAAGCACCCACTCTGGAGAGTGCAATGGCAACCGCAAGCGACGGATGGGAAAACCTCCTGCAAATTCTTCATCGCATGGTACCACCCAATCTTTTAACCGCTGCGGTCGAGGGTCAACTCCTGGGACTAATATGCTTTGCGTTGCTTTTCGGTTTTTTTCTAGGACGGATCAATGAAAAGTTAAGGGAATCCCAAATGACCTTCTGGCAGGGCTTTCAGGAAATCATACTTAAAATCACTCATTTCATTCTTAGTTTCGCCCCAGTCGGCATATTTGGCCTTGTTACGCCAACGATCGCCAAGAGCGGGCTGGACGCCTTATGGTTGATGGGCGGATTCGCCCTGACCGTGTTACTGGCTTTGGCCATCCATGGTCTCATCGTTCTACCCATTCTCCTGAAGTCCCTCGGTGGTATCCGCTCAATCGATCATTACCGCGCGATGAGCCCTGCTCTTCTCACTGCGTTTTCCACCGCTTCCTCATCGGCCACTCTACCCGTGACCATGGATTGCGTACATCAACGAGTTGGTGTATCCAAAAAGATCAGTGGTTTCACTTTGCCTCTAGGCGCGACTCTCAACATGGATGGCACCGCCCTTTTCGAATGTGTGGTCGTCATTTTTCTCGCTCAATTTTTCGGGATGGAAATGGGCCTGGCGACACAGCTGTCCGTTATTCTCCTCGCTTTACTGACTTCGGTTGGTGTAGCCGGCATACCTTCAGCCAGTCTAGTCGCCATTCTGGTAATCCTGCAAGCCGTGGGATTCGATGAAGGATCCATAGCCACCGGGGTAGGAATGGTTTATCTGGTCGATCGTCTCCTCGATATGTGCAGAACAATGATCAACGTTCTTGGAGACAGTTGCGCCGCCGCCATCATTGGCAAGACGGAGGGTGAAAAGAATTACTACCCTCCCCTGGATTGACCCTTCGCAAGGTGCGATTCCGCCTACATAGCGACTATCAACCCTGCGGGGACCAACCCAGGGCTACAAAACAACTGATGGACTCCATTGCCGGAGGCAACAGAAGACAGACCTTGCTGGGAGTAACCGGTTCCGGCAAGACCTTTACCATGGCCAACCTGATCCAAAAGCTTCAAAGACCGGCATTGATCATCTCGCACAACAAGACGCTTGCGGCCCAGTTATATTCGGAATTCAAGAGTTTCTTTCCTGAAAACGCCGTCGAATATTTCGTAAGTTATTACGACTATTATCAACCGGAGGCTTACGTTCCGACAACCGATACCTTCATTGAAAAGGACTCCTCGATCAATGAGGAAATCGAACGCTTGCGACTGGCGGCAACCGGGGCGCTCGTAAGCCGGCAAGACGTCATCGTCGTGGCCAGCGTTTCCTGTATCTACGGGTTGGGATCTCCTGATGACTTTAAAAACCTTTCGGTTGAATTGAAGACCGGAAATCCGCTCAATCGTGACCATTTTCTGGAAAGGCTGGTCCTTGGACTCTACCAAAGAAACGATATCGATCTTCGTGCGGGCAGGTTTCGGGTACGCGGAGACGTGGTGGACGTCTTCCCCGCATATTCGCAAAACCTGCTACGAGTGGAATTCTGGGGAGATGAGATAGAAGGTCTTAGGGAAATAGACTGCACGACCGGAGAAACCATTCGTTCGTTCGATGAGTTCCGTATCTATCCTGCCAACCAGTACGTCACCACCAGGGAAAAGATCGAGTTGGCAAGCAAGTCCATTCAACGGGAACTGGAAGAACGAGTCAGGTGGTTCGAGAGCAAGAACTTACTGCTGGAGGCTCAGCGCATAAGGATGCGTACGGAGTACGACCTGGAAATGCTTCGTGAGATCGGTTTTTGCAATGGGATCGAAAACTACTCCCGGCACCTTTCCGGGAGAAAACCCGGCCAGCGACCATGGTGCCTGATCGATTTCTTCCCCGAGAACTTTCTGCTCTTCGTGGATGAAAGCCACGTCACCTTGCCTCAAATCGGGGGTATGTTCAACGGGGATCTATCCCGGAAGCAAAAACTGGTTGATTATGGTTTTCGTTTGCCCTCGGCGCTGGATAATCGTCCGCTCAAACCCGACGAGTTCGAGCAAATCACTGGTCAAACGATATACGTATCCGCAACACCGGGTAAATTCGAGATCGAAAAAAGTTCCCTGGTTGCCGAGCAACTGATTAGACCGACAGGTCTACTTGATCCTGAAATGGAGATCCGTCCTATCGGCGGTCAGGTGGAAGACTGTATCGGTGAAATTAAAAAAGTCGTGAGCAATGGTGACCGCGCGCTCGTGACTACCCTGACTAAAAGAATGTCTGAAGACCTGACGGAGTATTTGAGAGAGAGGGACATCAGGGTCGAATACCTCCATTCGGACGTCGATGCCATCGAACGGGTGGAAATTCTGCGAAATCTTCGCAGCGGGGCGTTTGACGCTCTTGTAGGAGTCAACCTGTTACGGGAAGGCCTGGACCTGCCTGAAGTCGCTCTTGTCGCAATCCTTGACGCCGACAAGGAAGGCTTTCTTCGAAGCGAAACCAGTCTGGTACAAACAGCTGGTCGTGCGGCCAGGCACGAAAACGGCAAGGTGATCTTCTATGCAGACGTCATGACTCGCTCTCTGCAGGCGGCTTGGGAGGTCTGTGAATACAGAAGGAACATGCAAAGAGCTTACAATGAGAAGCATGGCATTATCCCTAAAAGCGTAAGCAGACCCATCCAAGCCAGCTTGAGATCAAAAAATTCGGATGAGGACGAGGACTTGCTCATGGTTTCTGAAAAGAGTTCGGCAAAGGAAGTATCGCAACTGATCCGCAAACTGGAAAAGGAAATGCTGGATTCGGTAAAAAAACTTGAGTTTGAAAAGGCCGCACTCATTCGTGATCAAATTTCATTCCTTCAAGGAAATCGTTCCGGACTCTACAAGAAAACGCTTGCCCAAAAAACTACTAGAAAAAAATATAAAATGTTTATTATTGTTGTTTGCGGCTTCT
>JAYOWQ010000007.1:42175-51234 GCA_038152055.1 Opitutales bacterium
GAAATCCTAAAGCTCCTGCATCCTCAAACATTCGGAGATGGATGATTCTGCTTCTTTTACCTCATACCTTTATTTGGGGAGCGATCGAATCCCAAAGGAAGCTGATGTTTCACTTTGATAAAATCGAGGTTCGCGGAGCTCTTCAGGTATTTGTGGAACCAGGGAAACGCAACCGGGAAGTTGAATATTTTGCCAGTTCGGAGATCATTGGCTCCGTGCGAGCGGAAGTACGCGCCCGTACACTTTTTCTGGAAGCGAACAATACCTTCGACTTGAGTCGTAAAATTCCCCTCATTCGCTTGTCGGCGCAAAGGGTTTTTCCCGTCGAAATACTTGTTAGTATCGATCAACTCAATGAAATTCGTCTGCATGATCAAAGTGATGTATCGGTCAAGGGCATCGAATCGGAAAGATTGGTTCTCTTCTCAAGCAGTTCCGGGAATTTGCTCGTCGAATCCTTGCGTTGCCCGACCATCGAACTAAGGCACGAGGGAAACGGAAAGGTCGTTTTAAAGGGAAGGGAAACCCAGCGGCTCAAGGCGTCCGTATACAATCACGGAGAGGTTCTTGGAGAAGAGTTGTTTCTCGACCATGCCGAAGTCAATCACTTCGGCTTTGGCGAGATCTATCTGGCTCCGGAAAAGTGGTTGAACCTGAAACTGCAAGGGCCTGGAAACTTCGTACTGCTGACGAATACCGAAGGTCGGGTGGTTAATCAGTCACCCGACGCAGGCCGACTTATCGAACGGTACGAGTGAAAAACACTCCGAAAGACGGGCTTTGGGATATGTGAGATCTTAGATCTCTATGACTTCCCCTTCGATTGCCGGACGGACCGAAGAGAGAACCGCAGCCGCGGATTTGGCGATCTCATCCATCCGGGCGTCATCATGGGACGGATCATGATGAAATAGAAAGGCGCGAGAAACGTTAGCCTCCTGAGCGACCTTGATTGCCTCCTGCCAAGTGGAATGCCCCCAACCCTTGAAATTGGGATATTCTTCGTCAGTGTATGCGGCATCATAAACCATTACGTCTGCATCTTGGGCAAGAAAAACTACGTTTTCGTCCATGCGACCCTCAAAATGCTCCGTATCCGTGCAAATGGCCACGACTTTGTCCGCAAATTCCACACGGTACCCGCACGCCCCGTTGGGGTGATTCAAGGGAGCGGTCTTGATAACCACACCACCATCCAGCTCAAAAGTCTTGCCACATTCATAATCATTGAACTGACAGGCTTTTTCGATCAAAGCACTGGGAACGGGGAACACCGGGTCCTTCATTAACATCGTTCCGATGATCCCCTGAAGGTCGTAGTTATCCTCCACCAAGTGCCCCGCATTCATTCTAACGTTACTGTTGGGGTTGTAAAGCGGCGCAAAAAAGGGCAACCCCTGAATATGATCCATGTGAGTATGGGTAAAAAACAAGTCTGCGTCCAACAGATTGCCCTCCTCCAGCATGATTTTCTTGCCAAGTAGACGAATTCCGGTTCCAGCGTCTATAATAATTCTACGACCACCGCAGGTGAGCTCAAAACAAGTGGTGTTACCACCGTATTTAACGGTGGAAGAACCGGGGCAGGGAATGCTTCCCCTGGTGCCCCAGAACTTAAGAGTGAATTCCTTGGAGTCTGCCATTTTCTGGATTTAGTTCGATTTTCAGTAAAATAAGCAATCTTGGCAACAACCAATCGTCCTAGCTATCCAACGGTTCAGTTTTCATAGTCTATCCAATTCCCGTCCTCGTCTTGGTAGGAATTCGTCACCTTTCCATCTCCCCAATCGTATTTGCCATCGGTAGCCAATCCATCTTTAAAATTCCCCACGTAAGTCGTACCATCGCCAAAGTTCAGGGTTCCCGCACCGTGCCTTAGTCCATTGCTCCATTCCCCAGCGTAGCCCACACCACTCGGATCAGTCTGCACTCCGTATCCATCAGGTTTGCCACCCTTGAACCGACCTTGATACTTCGCGCCGTCTGCCTCCACAACCATGCCCTCGCCATACAGTTTTCCATCCAAGAAGTTTCCAGTGTGAACCGTGCCGTTTGCCGTTTCCAGTACGCCAAGGCCATTATAAAGGCCATTTTGAAAACTGCCATGATATCGCTCCCCACTTGCAAGCAAGAGTGTTCCAAGCAAATAACCACCGAATTCATCAAATTCTCCGCTAAAAAAATCACCCTGATAGGAATGAAAAACTCCTTCGCTCAGGGATTCGCCCTTCCATTTACCAAAATATTTCGAACCATCGGAGGAGATAAATTCACCATGTGAAAGCGCATCCCGGCTCCAATGCCCGATTAATTTTGAACCATCTCCCATTACCAAAGTGCCAAACCCGCTTCTCAGCCCATGTTCCCAATTTCCGAAGTATCGATCTATTTCCGGAACTGATTTGTAGCGCATGATCGCATGTCCGTGAGCCTTGCCTTTGGCAAACTGACCTTGCAAGACGTCTCCGTTTGCAAAAGTCATCGTTCCAAAGCCATCGGGCAGACCAAGCGCCAAACCACCTTCGAATACGGATCCGTCGTCCATTTCATAAACTCCCTGCGAGGCTTCCTGAGCCAACTTCAACGAAAGATTTGGATTGGCGTCTTCCCCAACCGGCATCTCTTCGCTCACACACCCGCACAAGGACAGGAACGCAAGCAAGGCAAAGCTCGAACATGTAGATGAACTGAAAATTCTTTCTATCGCAGTCATCAATAACTAATGCTCTTACTAACCTGAAAGATACTGGTCACAATGGATACTGCCACGAGGGCAACCAAGGAGAAGGCAAATCCGAGGGCAAGCCCGGAAATCAAGGTTGTCATGGCTTTTATGCGGTTGGTCAACTCCTCGCGAAATGTTTTGGCTATATCGTCGAGACTATTGCCCAAATTTCCGGTTTTTTCACCCACCTCCAAAACGTCGAGTTGCATAAGGGGCATAAAGCCAAACTTACGAAGGGCTTCAGGCAGAGACTTCCCTTCATTGACGAGAGCCCGCCCCGACCGGAAAAGTGAACGAAGGTGCCTGTTCTTGATGGTCTTCTCACAAAGTCGAAGATTTTCCGTCAAACCAATACCACTCCAAATCAAGGTGGCCAGGAGACTGGACAACTGAAAAAGCTCGGACAAAAAGAGCACCTTTCCAAAGAGGGGAATACGCAAAAGGGCGCGGTCGATTCGCAATCCACCGGATTCCGTTTTATTAAGTTGGCGAAGCAACCCAAGACCCACGAGCAGAGCGATCAAAACAAAAGGACCGACTGCCAAAACCATGTTTGAACCGGTAATAAGTATCTTGGCCATTAAATTGAGCTCTCCACCCAGCGAAGCTAGCATTTCTTGAATTTGTGGCAGAAGAAAGAAAAGGAAAAAAAGGACAACGCCCAAAGCGACCAGACCGACGAAAATCGGATAGGTCATTCCACTTACGACACGTGCCCGTATTTCACGCTTCTCCTCCAAATGGCTGATAATTTTCTCAAGGATAGGAGCCAGATTGCCGGTGGCTTCCCCAGCTTCGATTACAAACGTGGACGATTCCGAAAAATAATCGGGCAACAACCGCATGGCCCGGGAAAGCGTTCTTCCTTCCGCCAACTCCTTCCAAATTGAACCAGCCAGATATTTTTGATAGGGATCGGAAAGTCTTTGATTCAACAATCTGACGGCATCTGCGACCGGCATCCCGCTGGCGTGTAGTTCGAGCAAGCGCTTCAAGAAAGCGAGGCCAACCTTCTCACCCTTGGATCCTCCAGGTTTTCCATCGAACCCGGCCTTGACTTTTCTTTTCTTCTTCTTTTTGTCCACCCGTTCCTGCACCGAGGAATCGTTCGCTCCACCACCACCGTCAACCTGCAACACGGTCAACGATCTTGCGGTCAGTTGTCTTCGCGCGTCCCTGGGGTTGGCCGCATCTATCCTGCCACTCAGCGTACGCCCTTTCGTATCAATCGCCCGATAAGTAAATTCAGCCATTTCTAGCAATTAATCCTGAAACTCATCCGAACGGATAAAAGACTCAACCCTACTGACCCTCTCCATCGGCGGCAAAAATGTCGGCATAGCGTACGACTTCGTCAAGACTCGTCAGACCACGCTTGACCTGCTCCCATCCGGAACTCTGCAAACTCGTCATGCCTTCGGCAAGAGCGACTTCACGGATTTCAGGAGCGGATGCGCTTTTGATGATCAGACCATGCAGATCATCACTCATTCTCATCAGCTCGAAAATTCCCACCCTCCCAAAATATCCAAGGTTCTGGCACTCCGAGCAGCCTTTGGCAGTGAGAACTTTATCCATGTGAATGATTTCGGATGCGTCGATTTCAAGTAACGAAAGGGTGGCCCGCAGTTCCTCTTCCGTCAATTTCCCAGATACGGCGCAGGTGGTACATAACCTTCGCACCAGCCGTTGGGCCATCACCAACTCCACCGAGGATGCGATAAGAAAGGGTTCGATTTCCATATCGATCAAGCGTGTGATCGCCCCAGGCGCGTCATTGGTATGCAGCGTACTCAATACCAGGTGCCCGGTAAGAGATGCCCGAATTGCAATGTCAGCGGTTTCGCGGTCACGAATCTCACCCACCATGATGACGTCGGGATCTTGCCGCAGAATCTCTCTCAACGCGCTCGCGAAAGTAAACCCTATTTCCGAATTCACTTGAGTTTGGTTGATACCGGAAACCTCGTATTCAACCGGATCTTCAACTGTCATGATTCTTCTTTGCGGCTTGTGAATACGGCGAATAAAGGCGGTCAGGGAGGTCGATTTGCCAGAACCCGTTGGCCCGGTGACCAAAACTATACCGTGGGGTTTTTCGAGTATGGCCACTAATTTTTTTTCCTCATGCCCGATCAACCCCAACTCCTGCATGGATAGAGGTTGAGATTTCTCATTGAGCAAGCGTAAGCTTATACTTTCTCCGTAGAGAGTTGGCAGAGTTGATACACGAATGTCCAAATCGCTTTGACCATGAGTGAAGGTTATGCGTCCGCCCTGCGGCCTTCTTTTCTCGGATATATTGATCCCAGCCATGATCTTGATCCGTGAAATGATCGCATCCTGAAAGCTACGCAGGTTGTCTGGTACGCGCACCGGGACCAATTGACCGTCGATACGATAACGAATTTGCAGGGTTTCCTTATGGGGCTCGAAATGAATGTCGGTTGCCCGATCCACGATCGCTCGCTGAATGACTTCATTTACGAATCGGATGATGGCGGCTTTCTCGTCCTCCAAGTCATCCTGTACTTCCTCATTACCCACCTCCTCCAGCTCGGATTCATCCAAGCTATCGGCTCCTATGCCAAAATTCTCGGTTATTGCCCGGACAACTTTTTCGGGCGACCCCAAATGCCAGACTGGTTTGCAGCCTGAAACTGCGTATACCCAACGATTCATTCTTTTCGTTGGAGGCCAGACGGTTAGAAGATCAATCTTTGTTTCTTTCCCCACTACCAATCTAGATCCTCTTCTGTCATTAACCTTAAAATGCTCTGACATCAGTGAATCCAACTCGATTTCATCGAGAGGTTTCGATAAGATGTGAGCCGCCCTGTCTTGCTCAACAGCTTTCAATGATGCTTGAAAACTTTCGCTGTCCTGTTGGCTGTTCTTGTAACATAAAAGAATGATCTTAGCCATTGGCTGCAGCTTTCGAATCTCATCTATGACTCGAATTTTGGGGGAGTCGTACAAGGAACTGGAAACAAAAACGGCGGCAAAAGATTCACTGACAGAGAGCAACTTTAAACCACTTTCAATGGAGGAAGACGTGATTAGATCGTATGAAAGCCCAAACCGGCTCTTTAATAGATCGTCCATTACTTCGTTATTATCCAAAATCAAAATTCTTTCCTTACCGCTAGAATCAATCGAAGGTTGAATAATCGGCAGACAGGAAAAAGAATGGATCAACCGAAGAGGAATCAACTTGGTCGGACTTTCCGCTATGGAAAAGGATTTCAGGTAGGGAAGATTTGCCCGCTTGGCAATATCGAGCATCGTGTCCTCGACGGATCCGGAAATTTTCGAGGCCAACATTCTGGCACGGTCCTCAATTGGCGCCGCCATTACGTTCAACCGATCAAGATCGGGCAAGTCCGGCCACCATGGCAATGCCTCATGTTCAGAAACCTTTACGGACTTGATCTTAAGTTCTTCGGAAGGCTTGGACCCGGTGGATGATTCCTCGCCAACTGGAATGAAATTCGACTGCTTCATCGGAAAGCTTTGCCAAGAGTCACCTTCTAGGGGGAGGTATGTTGGCTCCAGGTGGCTTCTGTGGAACCGAAGATCCACCTCCAGGCAATGGCAGGGTTTTCTTCTCCGGTTCCTTTAGGGACAACTTATGACCACCCTCCAGGCTTACCTCCTCCGCATCCACGTCAAAACCCTCGATTTTCTGGCCACCGTCCATCAGGCTTTCACCTGCTTTCAGCCATTCCCCTCGGTTCTTGCTCTTGTCGAAAATTGCAAGATGCCAAATGCCCTCGAACTTGAAATACCCCCGGAATTCAAGGTTGGGATTCATTGGAATTGGGGCAGGTGGAACCGGGGCTGGCTTTCTAACTACCGGAGGAGCTTTCGGCTTGCTACCAGGTCGCAGAAATGGATTTGCCTGACCGTAAAGACCGATGATCGGCCAAAGGAAGAACGTCAGGACTGAAATCAAGCGCGTCACTTCCGCTTTCAGAATTTGGGGAGAACGGATGGAGAGTCCTGCTTGGAGGATGCCTTGTTGGTTTCCTTTTTCTTTCCATCGATATCGGGCAGTCCGAGCACCTGACCGGAAGGAGACCGAAACTTGGGAGCGTAACCAGGCTCGATACGCTGATCGATCTGAACGATATTGGCCGCAGTCTCTTCCCCTCCGGGCATGATAATGGTGGGCCTCAGAAATATGAGCAATTCCGTCGGGGTATATTTGACCGCCTTCGGACGAAAGAATTTCTCGCCAAAGTATGGAATGTCACTCAATAGGTTGTACTTGGATTCCGTGGAATCAACCTGTACCTCCTGCAAGCCACCCAAGACAAGGATCTCACGGTCCTGAATGGTCACAAGGGATTTTGCTTCGCGGATCTTCTTGGCAGGCAAGGACTGCCCGGCATAGGTATTGCTCTGGGTTTCGTCGAATTTTTCAGCCTTCACTTCGACTTCCATAAAAATAGAGCCCCGATTGATCAGTGTTCCGTTTTCATCAAATTGAGGAAGACCGATCTTGGGCTTCTTGATTTGCAACTCCGTCTTGGCGGTAATCTGGTCTCGCTGTCCAGTATTGGTGTTTTCCGTCGATGAATAAGTTCCGTAAGTTGGAACGACGATGTTTCTCTCGTCCTCGATCAGGATATGCACTTCGGGCGCGTTGTGGGAAACCATGAGCGAGGGAGTTGAAAAAATTCGGACGTCGTTGCGTTCGGATGAAAGAGCGAAGAGTTGATCCCATCGGACACCGGTAAGTTCCCAATCCTGCATTTGAAAAGGCACGGTGGTATTGAGTCCGGGCAATCCAAGAATCCCCTGAAAGGATTCCTGGCCCACGGTATTGGTGACCGTGGAGGTGGTGGTCCCCACTCCCCCGGTGTTCGGATCAGGGTTGGTGACTTGCGTGGTTGCCGTGACCGGTTCACCGAACAAATTGTCTCCTCTTGCTCCACGGGCGAATTTCGACCACTCCAGTCCCCCGAACAATGCGTCGATTCCACGCTGATTCTGTTCGGTGAGATCCACCATCACGAAGATCGTGTCAATTCTTGCCAAGGGAAGAGGTTGATCGAGAGAGCCTATCATGCGGCCGATTTCGTCGATATCCGCCTTGGTTCCGTAAACGAGAATGGCGTTGCTTCGTTCATCCGATGAAATGGTAACGAAATCACTGAACTCATGGGCGCCTTCTCCACCGGACTCGGGGGCTGACGAAGAAGAGGAAGCTTCATTAGGAACACTGGCTCCAGGGGGCGCAGGGGAGGATTTGGGGTTCTGGCTTGCGTTGGCCCGTCCGGCAACGTTCTTGCCCTGAACCTGTTGTTTGATACGTTGCTGGTTTTTGATGACTTCATCCAGAATACTCTGAATTTCCTTGGACTCGGCATGCTGAAGCTTGAATAGCTGACTGGTGGTCTTCATTTTCACCGGCGCGTCAAGTTCTTCCAGGAAGTACCAAATGGTCTCCTTGTTTTCCTTCCGGGTAATGACAATCAGTTTCCCGGTCCGTTCATCGGCGTCCAATTGGGTGGTTCCCCCAAGAAATGGTTTCAGGCTCCCCTCGATCATGCCTTTGAGCTTGCTTTCGAGTTCGCGAGCCCCGGCATGTTTGGTTGGCCAGACGTAAAAGTCCGTACCGAGATCTTCCTTACGCACCGGACGATCGATGGTAAGGAGCAACTTCTCCATTCTTTGCAAATTCAACAACGCGTCCGTCACCAAAATACTGTTGGCCTTTTCAAAAACAATAAGGGATCCGACACTGGGTGTGGCAAAAGGATTCAATTGCTCGCGCACTTCCAAAGCAGGGGCGTAACTCAGATGGAACATCTTGATGTATATACGCTGACTGGGACTCAGGGCAGCGGCTGGCCCGTCGAGCCAGATAGGAACGTGCACGTTGATCCCAGATGTCGGCACCGCCTTGTAGAACTGACCGTCAATCTTGGTTATGCCCACGCCGTTCATCGCCAGCAGACTTTCGAGGGCCAGAAGCGTCTCCCTCTTGGTCAGGGCGCTCATACTATCAAATGATATCTTGACCTGGGGGAGATTTTGTGGGCGCAAAATATAGCGACTGGTGATCTTCTGGATCATGTCGAGTATCATGTTGGCGTCATGATCGCGGATCCTCAGCCTTTCCATGGGATCATCCAATCCATCGATAGCGGCCAATTCCTCAGGATCGGAAAATATGCCTGAGCCTGACAAGGAGGATTCCTGCTCCGAGGAACCAGCATCCGACGACACGGCCTCGTCGAACGGAACTCCGGACTCGACATCCTGCCGCTCTTCAGGCGCGGGAACCTGCGCCCTCAGCAAAGAGAATAATCCACGTATGGGGAGA
>JAYOWQ010000008.1:0-46599 GCA_038152055.1 Opitutales bacterium
TTGGAACGGGTCCGAGTGGAAAAATGAGCAAGCAAGCAAATAATCCCAAAGAAAATAACTCACTGGAGGTAGAATTTTCCCCGGAATCGTGGAAGACTGAATTTCATGACGAAATTACATCCGTTCGTTTAAATGGGGAAAAGATAGCCGAAATTCGTGACCTGATGGATGAGATGAAATCGATCAAGGAGAAAAATGACCGCACCATCAAAGGACTTTCCATTACCATTATTAGCCTGACCATTATTGGGCTTTTTTTCCTCGGATTTGGGCTAAGCTATTTGATGCGGTTCAAAGTCGATAAACTCGATGAAATGATCAGCGAAGGAGTTGAACGGTTTGATATGACCAATAAAACCTTCATTCATACCGATGCGATCGTCCAGTTGAGCGACACCTGGCACCCCCTGCTTTGGGACCGACAGCTTCAAGGATGGTTTGTACGAAAACCAAATGGGGCAAAAAGGAATTTCTATGACAATATCATATTACCAAAAAAAGCGTACCTCGACTTAACTCAATCGAGCCTAACCTGGAAACAGTCCAAGTGGCATGCACCCGAGGGTTTCCCCATCCAAAAATCTGGGAAAAACTAATATCATGTCAGAGGGGAAAGATATTTATGTGGCAATCAACGGGCGGGTGACCAAGCCTGTTTATCAAAAAATGCAATATCTTGCCAATGTGCTGGATGTCAGTATGTCCACCCTGATTGCAAATTCGGTGGCAGAGTACATTCACCAGGTAACCGATGAAAAAGACGGAACTCCCTCGGTGGATATGGAAATCGCCAGGTTTGCTTACTCTAAGAAGAAACCCCAGCAGAAGAATCAATGAAGGATGATGAGGTAATTAAGGAAGAACCTGAGGAGGAACCAGAGCAGGGCACTCCATTGCCTTCGAATTTGGTTGAGGTCGAAACACCATCGGAAACCTGGAAAACAGAATTTAAGAATGAAATCTCCTCCCTTCGGATCAACGGGGAAGATGTTTCCAAAATTCACCGGGCCATGGAAGATCTTCGTGAAATGCGCGATTCCAGCGACCGTAGTCTGCGCCGCTTAATCCTTTTGATCACCCTGTTACTTTGTTCTGGTCTGGGGATCGGGGTCTATTCCCTGGACTATCTTTTGCGTTTCAATACAGACAAAATTGACGAAGTGATCGACTTAAATCTCCTCGCCATTCAGAAGAGCAAGGAAGGTATGATCAAAATCCCCTTGATCGCAATCTCTTTACTGGAAAAACATCCCAATCAATTGCGTTGGGATGAAAACCAATCGGTTTGGACTTTTCTGGATACTTTTAGCGGAACTAGAAGCAATTTTTCTGATGATTACATGTATTATACGCCCGGAGTTATTGAAGATCTAAAAAAAGATTTTGGTCTTTTTTGGAACGGTTCTTCGTGGAACTGGCCAGAAGGTTTTGGACCAAAGAATTGATTTTCCAGGTCGTTACAAATTTTAAGCTTGTTTCAAAGCAAAATCAGAGAAGCCAATCCCAAGAAAGCAAAGAATCCGACCACATCGGTCACAGTGGTTACAAATACCCCGGAAGCAACCGCTGGGTCTACCCCCGCACGGTCGAGCAGGAGAGGAAGAATAATTCCAGAAAGCCCGGCAACCATCATATTGATAACCATCGCCCCGGCAATAATCGCACCTAGAAGAAGGGAGGATTCTCCATGATCCCCAAATATAAAGATGGTCGCCAGTCCGGCAAGGCATGCAAAAAGCAGACCATTCAATACTCCGACCAACAATTCCTTGCGGATCGCCCGCATGGTATTGTAGGAAGTTAACTCCTTGGTCGCTAATGCACGAACCGTAATCGTAAGGGTCTGGGTGCCTGCATTGCCTCCCATCGAAGCAACAATCGGCATAAGTACGGCAAGGGCGACCATTTGTTCAATGGTGGCATCAAACATACTTATGACCACGGAAGCAAGGGCTGCAGTTATCAAGTTAACCAACAACCAGGCAAATCTTTTGGCTAATGATTGGAGCACTCTGTCGTCCATGGTTTCCTCCCCCACTCCGCCAAGCAGCAAAACATCTTCCTCAAATTCTTCCCGGGCAACCTCCATCACATCATCCACCGTAATCATTCCGAGTAGCTTGCCCGTGGAATCAACTACCCCAGCCGTTGTCAGGTCATACTTTTCAAAAAGCAGGGCGACTTCTTCCTGCAAAGTCTCCGCGGGCACGAGTACCTGCGTCTCATCGGCAATTTCCCGCATTAAAGTATTTCTTGGAGAGCGAAGAATTCGGGAGAGTGAAATTATCCCAACGGGACAGGTTTCTTCATCCACCACAAACAAATCGAGAAATTCCTCGGGCAGATCGCTTTCTTCCCGCAGGTAGTCAATCGTTTGACCGACGGTCCAGTTTGTTCCCACCGACACTACATCGGTTTGCATACGCCTACCCGCGCTGTCCTCGGGAAATGCCAACCCTACCTCAATATCTTTCCGTTCTTCACGAGGTACGGAACTGAGAACTTCGGCACGGTCGACCTCATCCATATCTTCAAGAACCTGGACCGCCTCATCCGAGTCCATTTCCGTAATCACCTCGGCAACTTCTGCAGGTGTGAGCCTGTCAGTAAGTTCCTTGCGCAAATGATCTTCGAGCTCAAAGAGGAGATCAGGATCCAGCTCCTCCTTTACAGATTCAACCAGCCTTTTTCGAAGCGACCGGTCAAGTAACCCAAATGCATCCGCAAGATCGGAATGATGAAATCCTTCCAAATGCCTGTTCAGTTCTTCATCAGTTCCCGCCTGGAGCAAACGGACGAGCTCGTCAAAACGAGCACCCGATTCAGCACTTGAATCTGGCTCAATTCGATGAATTACCTCGGGACTCTCTTGAATATCTGACATGACGCTGATTGAATGTTGAACCGGGCAAGATCAAAAAAGACCTAACCTGACTCGATTTAAACCGAGAAGGATTGATCCTAGCAAGATCTCAAATTTGACTCAATCGAATTCAATTACCGCACCCCTGAGAAATTATTCCGGCACCCAGGTAAGTGCATGACAAAGCGCCAGACCCAGTGCATCAGCTTGGTCAAAGGGCAAGGCTTGAGGAAGCCCGAGCATCTGGGCAAGTGTGTTGGACATTTGTTCCTTACTGGCACGCCCAAAACCAACCACCGCTTGTTTAACCCGCAATGGAGCATATTCAAATACCGGCACGTCTCGCATTGCCGCAGCCGAGAGGGCTGCCCCCCTCGCCGAACCCAAGATTTGAGCTGTCTTGAAATTTTGCACGTAGATGGTTTCCTCACAGGAAACATGACGGGGTTGCCAAAGATCAACCAAATGGGCCACCAACTCATGAATTTTACCCAAGCAGGATATGGAGGATACTTTTGTTCCAAGCTTCAGAGTTTCCGAATGAAGCAAGCGATAGGAACCGCCCTCGCACTCAAGAATCGCCAGACCCGTTCCTCGTAAACTCGGATCTACCCCAAGGATTCGTCCGCGAAACGGCTCTTTTTTTAACAAGATCTTGGGATCTACCTCTCTTTTGGCCGAGGTCGATTGCCCAGCCAAATGTTTGGCCCATAACTTTCTGGACGATTTATTCACGATCTTGCTAAAAGATCATGCGCAAGCCGGCAAGAGCGATAAAGAACCAAATCATTCTCTCGAACCAGTCATCCCTAATGTACCGAACGAACTGGGGAGCGATAAAGGCGCCAAGAATCGCTGGAAGGAATAGCCAAACGCAAACACTCAAAACTTCAAGATCGAGCAACCCAAGTTCCCACATGAATGGAACCTTGAAAAGATTGACGATGAGAAAAAGCCATGCCGAGGTTCCTATAAATGCATATTTGGGAAGTTTCATGACCAGTAAATAAAACTGGGCGATCGGACCCGCCGCGTTCGCCAGCATGGTTGCCATACCTCCGATCATACCCAAGGAAGGGCCAAGGACAATGGAACTTCCAGGACCGATCCTTGAGGAAAAATCAAGACACTGCGTCAGAAATCTCGATACAGTCATTGCAAGCAGAATGCTACCGATCAATACCTTGAGCATGCTCGATCGCTCTTCTGCCTGAAAGCACTCGAAGATCAACCATCCGAAGAGAACTCCTAGAAGAAAAGAGGGCAGTAGTTTGCGTATGTGCAACCATTCCACGGATCTGCGATAAACTAGGGTCGATGCCATATCCGCCGAAATCAATACCGGCAGAAGCAAAGCAACAGACAAGGCAACACCTTCCGAACCCATGGCATCCTCAAGTACAAGCGCGTAAATTGCTATGGTCAAATTTCCCGCACCCGGCACACCACCCTTGCCCAAACCCATCACGAACGCCCCAGCAATCAGCAACCCCCAGTGAACAGCAGTCAGTTCATTCATGAGAGGAATCCAAATGCTGGAGGAAAAACTCCCCTTCTCTAACTTCGTAAGTTTCCCATACCTCCTGTTCTTTCTTCGAAGGGTATTCCGTACCTGTGGCTAAGGTTTGGGCATCCGGAGGCAAGAGCTTGCGAAAGTTCGCCCGGCGGGAAGGGTCCAGTTCGCCAAGAACATCATCCGCCAAGAGCATTGGCATGACCCCCAAAGTGCCTTTCAAAAAAAAGAATTCCGCAATACGCAAGGCCAAGACCGTTCCTTTTTGCTGCCCCTCGGAAGCATACCGACGAGCATCCCGTCCATCAATCAAGATGGCAAAATCGTCCCGGTGAGGCCCCTTGCGGGTTACTCCAACCTGACGATCTCTTGGTCTCTCGCTCAATAATAAATTCCGCCACCCCTCTACCCCATCGGGAGAACTGTCGGGAGAGTATTGCAAACTCGCCTGCTCGCCTCCATCCGACAATTTTGCGTATGCCTTTTCGAATTCTTGATTCAGGACAGGAAAAAGATCGAAACGAATGGATTGTATCGAGTGAGCGGAATCGGACAACACGCGCTCGAAAGCCAGGATTTCCGAATCCGTTGCCTGTTTTTTCAATAATGTGTTCCTTTCCTTCATTGCACGGTAATATTTTTGCAGGGCGTACAAGTATTGTGCGGATGTAGAGGACAGGACAAGATCCATCCATTTCCTGCGATCCGAAGGGCTCTCCCTGACGAGACGAAAATCCCTAGATGACAAACATACCGCAGGGAACTGCCCCAGCAGATCACCAAGCCTTCTTACTGCAACACCGTCTACCTCAACTTCCTTGCTTCCCCTTTTGCGAAAGGTTACCAATGCTTCTCGCTCTCCTCCACAATCATCCAGAAATCGAGCGAATACACGGGCATGATCCGCACCCTCCCGAACCATGGACTCGGCAGTCGCTCCGCGAAAGGAACGAAGATTGGAAGATATTCCAATCGCTTCCAAAAGATTGGACTTACCCTGCCCGTTTGAACCGATGAAAAATACACGGTCTGTTGAAAACTCCAAGTTGACGGACGCAAGATTGCGAAAATTCTCGAGGTTCAAACCAAGCAAGCGCATGTCTGAGAAACTTTCTTAAATCGAAATAACCCCCGAACGGTCCCTGTCCTGCTTCATTTCGTAGTAAGCCCGAGAAATTGCCCGAGCAAGCCCCAACCATTGCTCCTCGGTAGTGTCCCAGAATGAGCTTGCACGAACAAGTCTTCGTTTATGATCTTGGGTCAACCCAATCGCTTCCGAAAGACCGGAAGCCTCATTTCTGCCTGTCGAACAAGCCGAGCCGGTTGAAAGGGAATAACCAAGTTTGTCAAGCTTCCCAATCCAAGAAAGATTATCGAATTCAGGAAGCGCCAGCAAGGAAGTGTTCCATAGCCTGGGACTTTCATTTCCCAAGATTGTAAGATCGGCAAATTCATTCCTCAGACCAGCCTCGAAATCCGATTTCCACTTCGACCGATCACCCACTTCATGAGACAAACCAGCCAATCGCTCCCAAGCAGTCTCCAATCCGATAATGCCCGACAGATTTTCCGTGCCTCCTCTGGTGTTCATTTCCTGACCACCACCCTGTATCCAACTTACGGGTTCCCTTGTGACTAACACTCCCACACCTTTGGGACCACCGAATTTGTGGGCGGAAAAGGAAAAACTCGAACAGCGATCGAAGCCTGCGTGCTTGACCTTGCCAATCCATTGGGTGGCGTCACAGTGAAACCAAATTCCTAGATTTCGGCATAGCTCCGCCACTTCCCGCCAGGGTTGCAAAACACCGGTTTCATTATGGGCCGCCATCACCGAAACCAAGGAAGGCCTCTTTTGTTCGATCAATCTTTCCAGATTTTCGTACTCGACGACTCCCTGACTATTTATCGGAAGATGATCGACCCTGCCTTTGAACGAAAAACGGGCTGATTCAAGTATGCTTGGGTGTTCGATTTTTGAAACTAACGCCCAACTCGATGAACTTTCCTTATTCATCCAAGCAAGTATGGCGTTGTTGGCTTCAGTCGCTCCAGAACAGAAAGTCAGTCCCTTGGGGTCGACTCCCAAGTCCTCGGCAATTCGTTCGCGAGCACGCTCGATCCGAGCCCGCGCGCGCCCCCCTGCCCTGTGAGGCGAGGAAGGGTTGGCCCAACAGGTATTCAAGGCCTCGGTTATTGCATCACGCACTTCGGGAAATGGTCTGGTCGTCGCGTTGTTGTCGAAATACGCCATGGGTACGTGGCGGGGGGCCGATGGGTTCAGCGGGGTGGGGGTAAAACGAGGCTCTGCCCTACTTTCAAACTGTTTTTGCTCTTCAGTCTGTCTCGATTGGCTGCATAGATCGCTTCAATGTAGGAAGCGTCCCCATAAATCTTTTTACTGATGGCGTATAGACTGTCCCCGGTTTTGACCACGTAGGATTCCAAGACCCGAGCGCTTGGCATAGGGCCTGCTTTGGCTTCTCCGACTTTCTTTGAATCCGTAGTTGCAGGCTCTGTCAAAACCCGCTGAACGGGAGATGATCCGAGCCGAGCTTGCAAATCCGCAATTTCACGCCTCAGTCTTTCATTCTCTTCCTTAAGATCGAGACTTTCCAAATAATTGTCATAGGGCTCTCCTGGCAATTTTCGAATAATTTCTCTCTCGGCCGTGACAATGAGTTGCTCCACTAGGGATGACTCTCTGGCATCGGGTTCCAATAGCAGAAAACGCCTGAAGTGGTAAATGGCAGCTACCGGATCCTTACGCTCGGGGAGTGAGAGCAACAACCTGCCAGATTCCAAATGGGACTTGGGAGCCTGCGTGACTCGCCGAGTCACGGAAAGAAACTCATCCAGCGCATCCACCTCCCTTCCTACTTTCAAATAAGATCGACCACGCTCGAAAGCAGGGTCGTTGGTTTCCTCAATTATGCTGCCAGCAGGTGAACAGGACGAAAGAACGATGATACCAAAGATTAGAACAAGATGACTGTATATAGAGCAATTCATTCCCCGAAATAGGTAAGTACGATGCTACGATTGTGAGGAGATGTTCTATGTTCCCATAAAAACAAACCTTGCCAAGTACCGAGCATCAATCGACCGGAGGTAAAAGGGATTTGTTCACTTGTCCGCGTTAGAGCCATTTTCAAATGTGATGGCATGTCATCCGGACCTTCCAGTGTATGAATGAAATACGGATAATCTTCAGGAACCAAGTCATCCATGAATCTTTCAAGATCCTTGCGAGCCGTGGGATCTGCATTTTCCATAAGTACCAAACTGCAACTCGTGTGCTGAACAAACACACTCACAAAACCATTGAAAAGACCGCTCTCATTCAGCCCTTCGATGACCAAATCAGTAATTTCGTAAGTTCCCTTACCTTTGGTCTGCACTTCTCGTTTACTTGTACTTACAGCCATATTCTAACACGGTAGACTTTTTCTAATCGAAACAAAGAGCCCTTGGCAAGGGTTGAGAAATTTGGTCATGAAGATTATTCATGCAAGCAGTTCGGTCTCCGAGTTCATCCATCGCTTGATGCTTTCCACCGCATCGTCGACCAACAAGTCTGGGCAAGTCTCGGGATGATCGACGGGACGGAACAAAGTGGAGCGGATTTGATCATGCACAGGCAAAGGCAGATTGGCCAACCACGACTCCCCTACGGGAAGTCCCTCGTCCCGGGCAAAGGAAAAGTAAATTTTCAGCAGAACGACTTTGGGCAGCCTTGCCCTCGAAAAAGAATCGAGAGCCGACCTTAGCAAGTGAAATTTGGGTAGTGGGTCCAAAAGATGCGAACCGTTTCTAAGGTAAAACCTGGAGATTTCACCCGCTGTAAGAAAGACCGAGGGATTACTTGCAAGGACACGAAACGAACGCGTCGTCCGGTGCTCGGCCAAAAAACGCATCGAGGATCCGGCCTTGGATGGACTCAGCCGGCATTCCACCTCGTCAAATAGATCCGGAGGGGAAGAACTTTTTGCCCCTTTGCCCGTGACTCGAATCATAGCGGCAGTCAGTCCGAGCCGATGGTCAAACAAGCTTACACGACAGAATTTCTCCCCTGTTTGATCACGGGCTAGAACGATTCCGTAAAGATCGCCTTCAAGAACCGACACCTTCCGCAGCTGTCCTTCAAGCCTTCGGGGGCACGACGGCTCCCCCGGAAATAAGCATTTTCATCCCGTCACCCACGGAGACGTCAAGCCGATGGATTTCTTCGTCCGGCAAGAGCAGAAGAAAGCCACTGGTAGGATTAGGCGTTGTCGGGACGAAAACGTAAATCATTTTTCTGCCTATCCGCTCAGTCACTTGAGGGGATGAGTCGGCAGTAACGAAACCCAGCGCATAGCAGTCCTTCCTGGGATATTCGATCAGACAGACTTCCTTGAAAACAGCACGATTTTCCTTCCCGAACGTTTCCACGATCTGCTTGACAGATCGATAAACCGTATTGATGAAAGGCAGCTTGTCTAGGATGCGCTCGGTCAGGTTGATAAAAAAACGCCCGAGCAGATATTTTGAAAAATATCCCAGTGCGGTGAGCATGAAAACCCCGATCACCAAGCCAGCTCCGGCCAACAAGGTTTCCAACCCGAAAAAGGAATTGTCCTCGCTCAACCCGAGTTGAAAAGCAAGACGAATGGCTGGTTCCTTGAACAAATCGAGAAGGAAATCGATCACGAAAATGGTGGCGCCAAGGGGAAGAAAAACGAGTAACCCGGTAAAAAACGCGTTTCGAAACCTACGGGAAAGACTGATAGTTTGTGCGGTCACCATCGATTTTGTTAGCCTTCAGGATACTCGGGGGCGAGCTGAAAATCAGGCCATGCTTCATGTTTCTTGATCAATTCGAGCAATCGTTCTTCCTCCTGTCGCATGATCTTACGGTCTACCGGATCAAGGTCATCGAACCCCACCAGGTGCAACCATCCGTGAATCAAGTATAGACTGAGTTCATGAATTAGGGGAATATCACGCTCCTTGACTTCATGAAGGGCCTGATCGACTGATATGCAGATTTCACCAGTCAGATCGTGTTCAGGATCGCCCGGAAAAGTGATCACGTCCGTCGGGCGATAGTCCTGCATATACTTGCCATGAAGTTGGGAATGGGTGTCACGATCCATGAAGACGATCGATAATTCTCCGGATAAATGATGAAGATGAGCCGAAAAAATGACTCCAAAGAATTTTTTCAATCGTGATGAAGAAAAGCGAAGAGATGGATAATGGTTGGCCACCGCAATGGTCGGTCTGGAGACATCGAGCGGCTCAGGAAGCATTATGCGGGAAAGGATTACGAGAGTCTTTTTCTTCTTCTGGATATTCGATACGGGAGTGTAGCATATTCAGTGTAGTCTTGAGAAAACTCTTCTTGATGGTGGCAACTTCCTGCAATGTTAGCGGGCACTCGTCAAGCTGCCCATCCTCCAAACGATCCTGAAAAATCGAATCAAGAAGTTCCTCGACACTGTGATGAGTCACTTTGGGCAGGGAACGTGCCGCTGCTTCTACGGAATCGGCAAAGAATATAATGGCGCTCTCCTTGAACCTGGGCTTGGGACCATCATACCTGTAAGTCGATTCATCGGGTTCCTGAAGCTCGGACTCCCCATATGGCAGGTTGGCTTGCTTCGATTTCTGCTTGGCCTGAAAATAAAAGTATTTTACCAGCGTGGTCCCGTGATGTTGCCGGATTACGTCGCGGATCATCTTTGGCAACCTGTGCTCGCGGGCAAGCTCGAGACCTTCCTTGACGTGGCTTTTGATGATAAGAGCGCTCATCGCCGGGTTTTGCCGGTTGTGAGGATTGCCAAAATCTCCCTGATTCTCAGTAAAATAATTCGGCTGCACCATCTTTCCAATATCGTGAAACAAAGAACAGGCTCGGCACAAAGTGGGGTTTGCCTTGACCTCCAGGGCGGCATCCTCCGCTAGATTTGCGACCATCAGGCTGTGGTGATAGGTACCGGGCGCCTCGACTTGCATTTTACGTAGCAACGGATGATTGTAATCCGTCAATTCAAAAAGAGTGGCGTCGGTGGCAACGTTGAACGCATTTTCTATCAGTGGCATGGCGCCCAAAACCAGAGCTCCGGTGAATACACAGACAATGAAAGAAGCCAGCGCATGGTTGACCGGCACCATCCATCCACTGCCCGCGGCAAACCCAATACCCAAGGCAACCACACCACCGGTCAATCCGGCCATGGTTCCCGCCTTGAGCACGCTTCCTCTTAAGCGCACTTCCCTACAGAAGTAGACGCCCACAAGAGCGGTGCAGAGCGAACCTACCAGCATCTCGATCCCTATTTCCTGCATCGCCGCATGGAAAACACAGGTCATGATTGCACTCAAGGTGGCCATTCGCGGACCTACCGTAATCATCACGATCATGGGAGCAAATGCGATAGGGAGCAGATAAGGGAGCAAACCGATTAGAATTGGATTTGCTCCGAAAAGTTCGGTTTCACCTAGTTCCATGATAAATCTGGATATCCCCAGATTGGCAACGATCGAAAAGGCCACAATCGTGGACCGGGGTCCATCCGTCCAGAATGAAGGGAGTACCAGGCGTATGTAAAACACCCCGAACAAAAGGGTTACCAAAGTTACGAACACTCTTTTGGGAAGAAGAACGCTGTCTTCCAGAACAAGATCAAGAAACTCCTGATATTTTTCCAAATCCGATGCATTGACCTTTGAACCCTTGCGTAAAATGATTTCGCCTTCCTGCACAGAAATGACGGTGGGTTCCATTTTTGCGATCGCCCTTTCCTGAGCAGAGGTGGTCGCTGCGCGATCAATGGATCGCAAGCGCAAACCCTTGGTAATAAAAGCACCCAAGTCTGCGGCTATGTCGTTACGCGCTTCCTGGGCGGCAAAGGAAGAATTTTCATCGGCTTGATCGATAACTTGGCGCAAGGTAAGGAACCCTTCCATTGGGACCAATTCATGGCCGGTAGAATTGACATCGATGGATTGAACGAACTCGTGCAAATTCGGATATTCAGGAATCCAGCGGGAAGACCGGGCAAAGGTTCGTTCGCCGGTATCGACATATTCGAAAACGATATATTCGTTGGCAAGGTCTAGCATGCGGGCAGTGATGCGAGAGGTGGCGTTTGACTCGGAGAGGAATTTCTGGTCGGTCGATGGAAATTGAACGACACCGGTCAAGTGTAGTTGCGATAGCAGTTTCGCTCCGGCCTCGAAAAAGGATTCTCCACGACTTGAAAACCCGTTCATGATCGCACGGGCTTCCCTCTCGCTTAGAATGACCTGAAATTTCACTTTCAATTCTTCGATCAAGGACAGCAGCGCAAGTTCCCGGGATTCACTGTCCATATCCAAGACTGCAGACATGCCTTCCCGCAACCTTACGAGAGCCTTTGCAAAATTCTCTTCACCTGCAAAATCGCGGGTGAATTCTCTGGGCGTGCTACTACGAATCCACTCTTCGGACTCTTTTCTTCTAACTTCGCTCAAGTAACTGAAGGATCGATCACTGTAAACATTTTCAGGGGCAACCTCTCCGAGAGTGCGAAGACCCGGAGGTTCCTGTCCAACAAAACAAATCAGAATGATAGCAAGGCCAAAAAGAATGGTTTGAACCAAGCGTTTGCCACCCTTGTTCCAAAAGGCCCCGAATCCAGATGATGAGACCGCCAGATTTTCCTCGTCCATAATGTTACGCCGGCGACGACTGGCCAGACGCTTGTTTCTGTTCTTGGTTTGCTTACGTTCTTCCTTCATTACGAGTTATGCTAAAAATTTCAACGTTTACGAACCATCGTTTCCGTAAGCGTTGATAATCCGGCTAACAAGTGGATGGCGCACAACGTCACCGTGATCGAATTCATGAAAATACAACCCCCTGACCCCCTGAAGAATTCGCTTCGCTTCCCTCAAACCTGACTCCTGCCTATGGGGCAAGTCCACCTGAGTGAGATCTCCGGTCACCACCATTTTACTCCCCTCTCCCAAGCGGGTAAGAAACATCATCATTTGAGAACGCGTGGTGTTTTGAGCCTCATCAAGCAAAGCAAAACACTTGCTTAAGGTACGGCCTCTCATGTATGCAAGAGGAGCAATCTCAACCACACCAGCCTCAACCAGTCTTCTCGCTTCCACCGGACCGAGGACTTCGTCCATCGCATCATAAAGTGGCCGAAGATATGGCAGTAACTTCTCTTCCAAGTCTCCGGGTAAAAAACCGAGGGCTTCTCCCGCTTCCACAGCTGGGCGGGCTAATACGATTCTTTCCACACTACCTTCCAACAAAGCGTGTAAAGCGGCAATCATCGCGAGGAAGGTTTTGCCGGTTCCCGCAGGTCCGATTCCGAAGGTCAAATCATTCCTGAGGATCAAATCCAGAAAACTCCTTTGGCCAAGATTGCGGGGCACCACGGATTTTTTACGAATTTGCAAACGCAGAGGATGATCCAACAATTTCCTGAGCTCATCGGATTTTCCTAATTTCACTTTTTCCAAAAAGCGTAGAAAATCAAATTTTCCATGAACAAGCCCTTGTTCCTGCCCGGCAACCAATAAAGAGAAGAGTTCATCACAATGCGACAAAGACTCTTCCGGTCCTTTTATCCGCAGGACGTTCCCGCGTGCCACAAGTTTGACTCCAAGAGAACGCTCAACGGAGAGCAAGTTTTCGGGGCTCTCAGCGTAAAGTTTGTGGAACTGGCGCTCCGACTCAAATTCGATTGATCGATCCGGCATGGAAATACCTTGGTCTGGCTTGGATAAGAAAGACGAAAAGACCGGTCAGCACGAAGGTGCTGCCGTAAAGGACGATTGAAATTGCTTATGGGTAAAAATCACAAAGTTCTTAAAATATCGGCTTATCGGTATCTTTCGCAAGCACTGAATCCTCTCGCACTGGGCACCTCTTTGCGTTTGCCAAATTCCACGATTTCCACATGAACAATCTATTTCGCTCTTTTAGATGAACGTTCTGTTTGTAAGTCCGGAAATCAATCCTATCGTACGTACCGGCGGTTTGGGTGACGTCGTAGGGAGTCTGCCCATAGCCCTGAAAAATATCGGCGTTGAGGTTCGTATCCTATGCCCTCTTCACAAAGTATGTTCGTTATCGGAGACCAAAACACTGCCCAAACCCCTTTCCCTGAAATTAAATGGTAGAAAACTTGCAGGAAAACTACGTGAGACCCGTCTTGAAGGTAGCTATATTCCCGTTTATTTGATCGATTTGCCGGAATTATATGACCGGCCCGGTGTTTATTCCGATGAATCCGGAGATTTTCCGGATAACGCTCAACGGGCTTTCGCGCTCTGTCAGGCAGCCTTGCAAGTTGAAGAAATTACCGGATGGAGACCGCAAGTCATGCATGCGCATGACTGGATGGCTGCAGCCCTGCCTGCGTATGTCAACGATTACAATGAGAAGAACAAATCCATGCTACCGATTCGTTCGGTTCTTACCATCCACAACATGCAACATCAGGGAGTTTTTTCCCATGATGATTTCATATCCTCCGGGCTTCCAGGCAAATACTGGGGCATGGAGGGTTTTGAAATCCTTGGTGCCTTGAATCTTCTCAAGGGGGGAATTCAGCATGCGGACAAGATAACCACTGTTAGTCCGACCTATGCCCAAGAAATCCGCACCCCGGAATATGGATGCGGCCTGGAGGCAAGTCTTCAATTTCGGGGGGCAGACTTGATCGGTATTCTCAATGGAATTGATGAAGATAGTTGGAACTCACAAAAAGACCCGGCACTACCTCGTCCGATCAATCCGAATCGTCCGAAAGCCGGAAAACTCGCTTGCAAGTCCAACCTCCTTCAGGAATTGGGAATGTCCGAAAATCCGGACGCACCGTTATTTGGAGTCGTTTCGCGACTATACGAACAGAAGGGTTTGGACATTCTGTTTGAACTCCTTCCTCAGGTCATGGCGGAATCTCATGCGAATTTTGCAATTCTTGGAAGCGGCGATCCCCTGGAAGAGCAAGCTCTGCTTGATCTTTCCGCCGCATTCCCCAAGAGAATTGGATCGTTCATCGGATTTGAAGACGGGTTGGCTCGAAGAATATTCGCCGGTTCCGACTTCTTCATCATGCCCAGTCGCTTCGAACCCTGCGGATTGGCCCAGCAGTACGCGATGAGATACGGATCCTTGCCCATCGCCCGCAAGACTGGCGGTCTGGCCGACACGGTTCGATCAGTTGGATATGGGGTGAAATCACCCAATGGGTTCCTCTTTTCCGAACCTAGCCCCCAAGAGCTTTTCGCATGCCTCAAGATTGCTTTGGAGGTATATGCAAACCAGCGGAAATTTTCCCAGATGCGAAAAAACGCGCTCGAACAATCGTGCTCGTGGAATCAGGCCGCCGTTCAATATTTACAAACCTATCGCTGGGCGTGTGGCGAGACTTGAGTCCATCAAAATTCATCTTCCGCAGAAGTAGTCAACGTCATGCGGAACCGGACGTGGATAACTTTAGCGTTAAAATCAATCTTTCAACTTGCCCTGAATAATTTTGGATCGCTAACCTAGTTTGCATTAAAATCAGATTGGCCATTCAATGATATCCAACGGACCTTCCAGAACCTTCACACATGAAGCTGTCGAAGCATGGTTCCGTCGCCTATCGACTTCGGAATGGGAAAACGGTTTTTCTGAAAAACACCTGCGGACAGCTCGTGAATTTTACCGCGAGGGCTACTTGAGCACGCTCGATATTCAGGAAAATCAGGCTATCGTAACCAAAAAGGTCAACCGCGAGGAATCTTATTCGGTTGTCGAATGGAACGGAAAATGTCCGGAAATTCGCAGCTCCATAGAGGACGAAGACCTTGGAATTGCTCTAGCAACTGCAGGGTTGTATGAGATTGAAGAGTTGATATCCGAACTATACGAGGATGATCCACTTCTTGGTGAAGGAATGGAAGAGGAAGTTACCGAGAAAATAGAAAAGGACACAGCAGGCGATGAAAGGATCGACTCTCAGGCAAATGAGGCTGCATACTCGCTACGAGTACGCATGGAAGTCTCCGTGCAAAGAGGATTAAGGGCCATCCCTGAGTGGAAAAACGACGGGGACTGCAGAATCCCTGTCTATGGCGAGGAAGGCTCGGAAATACAATCCTGCGATCGTCCATCCTTGATGAGATTCGTGGCCGAAGCTGGAAGGCATGGTTTTGAATTTCAAAAAAAGGCGGGTGAATTCGTTCTATCCGATTGGAAAAAAGTGGCCAAGCTTGCGGAAGAGTCCCTTCAAAAGTGGGAAACTTCCTTCAATATCGAATATGCCGGTGACGCTCATCTGCTCAAACACGGACAACGAACCCTTGGATGGGAAATCGAAGCCCGTAATCTTGATGATGACAACATGACGCTCCGAGAAAACTTTCACTTGGGGAACAGACGATTGGGAACCCAGCACATTCGGCGAGTGACCCGGGCGAAACAGGGAGCAACTTTCATCCGCGGGCACGGACTGGTCAAATTGGATCAGGATCAGGTAGAGGATTTCGAGTGGTGGCAACGCAACCGCGGTGACGCCAAACGGGCGAACTGGCCAAGATACATGCTCTTCTCTTTATTCGCCAGGAAATACCTGAGGACCCGAGCGGACGGCAAACTCGAGAACTGGAGAGCCTCGATCAAAAAATTGAATACCAACGGAGTGGGCAGGAAATTTTCCTTCCTTCGTCCTTATCAAAAACAGGGAGTCGCTCATTTGCACGCCTTGCACGAGCTAGGTTGCCATTGTTTGCTTGCGGATGAAATGGGATTGGGAAAGACCGTTCAGACTCTTGCTTTGCTCAGTTGCGAAAATGATTCCGCCCTGCCCAACCTCGTTACCTGCCCGGCATCCGTCGTTCCGGTATGGATTGACGAAGCAAAGAAACGATTTCCCCACCTTACGGTCCGGATCTTGTGCAAGGAAGAATCTTTTGACGGATGTGAAGAAAATTGTCTATGGATTGCGAGTTACACTCAACTTAGAAGACACCGTCATCTCCTGGAACGGACGAAATTCCGATACGCCGTTCTTGATGAAGCCCAGCTAATCAAAAACCCCAAGGCAAAAGTCACTCAGGCCTGTCTGTCGATTGACGCTCAAAGGCGACTGGCTCTATCCGGTACTCCCATAGAAAATTCCGCTCTTGATTTATGGACTATATTCCGGTTCCTGATGCCCGGCTTGCTTGGAGCCCGCAAGGAACTGGAAAAATGTCTGCTCGAAGATTCTGAAAAAACCCTACTCCTTCTACGAAGACAAGTGACCCCATTCGTTTTACGCAGAATGAAGAATGCGGTCGCTTCCGAACTTCCACCCAAGTTGGAAACCGAGCTCCCCTGTCCTCTGAATGACGAGCAGAAAAAAGCTTACCGCACGTTAGCTGAAGGAGGCGTTCAGGACCATGGCCCCGATTTGAAAGAAGCCATTCGCAAAGCATCAATGCACGTATTTTCTCTGCTTACACGCCTTCGGCAGGCATGTTGCGACCTGGCTTTGCTTCCTGGTCGCGAACACTTGCCCTCATCTGGAGCGAAAAGTGATCTTCTTATTGAAAAACTCCACGATCTTTCGAGTTCCGGAGCCAAGGTTCTTGTATTCAGTCAATTTACCGCCTTTCTTTCCCTTTTAAAAAAGCGAATAAGATTGGAGCTCCCACAACTTGAGATTCTCGAACTCACGGGATCCACAAGAGACAGGTCCAAACCCGTGGATCGTTTTGAATCGACTAACCAACCCGCGGTCATGCTCGCTTCCCTGAAAGCGGCGGGTCTCGGGGTCACGCTCAAGTCCGCGGATTACGTATTTCTGATGGACCCCTGGTGGAACCCGGCAGTTGAGGAACAAGCAATTGACCGGGCTCATCGCCTAGGGAGGCAAAAACCAACTTTCATCTACCGTATGGTCGCCCAAGGAACCATTGAAGAAAGGGTTCGTCAGTTACAATTGCAAAAGAAAGAGACTTTCCGGCAGGTGATTGGTGAACTAGAAAAGCCCACTGGGTTGGGCGATCACTTTTCCTCTCTTCAGGAATTGATCGAGCTGAAGGACTGACTTTTTAAAAAGCTGGAATACGGCAAGGATGTGATCAAACGGACTTTGCTCCTTCGTCGATCGTGTCTGCTTGTGCTTTTCTTTTTCTTAGTCTTCGCGCGTACGACATACCGGGAACCATGAGTAGGCTCGTAACCATGACGTACGTGGAAGGTTCGGGAACGGCGGAGTAAGTAAGATAGAAGTTGCCACCATCTCTCCAAACTCCCCAACTTCCCATCCAATTGTTGGAAGGATGGTAGAAATCATCCGCCCGAATGTTGAAACTACTGGTTACGTCTCCGGTGCCCAGATTGTTGACCGTCGTACCTGTCATGAAAAGAAAGCCATTGGTACTGGCATAATTTCCACTCCAGGTATTAACCAAATTGTCGGGGGCACCCTGATTTCCGTCCGTACTGTTGATGGCCATTATGTTAATGTCGAACTTTTGACCGGATTCAAAGTTAAGTGTTGTAAAAGTGAGCAAGTCCCAGTCGGTTCCGGCCGTTCCTCCGCTTGCATCGAAATCCTGAATCTGCCAGTCATACACTCCTCCACTATTCCAATTAAGGGTCCCCACAGTGAAGTTACCAATCGAGCTACTCTCATTGGCATCATGATTCACTTGTTTTTTGGATGGCGTGAGGGAGGAAGAAATTCCTCGCCCGGGAGATATGTAATCAATTTCACCCGTATCGTCACCAATGGTTGCCGCCGTGATGGTACCCGCTCCACCAATCATGCTCTTGCCCGAACCCCCGGAAACTGTGAGCGTAACACTCTCGTTAGCCGCGATTTCGAGCTTTCCCTTGTTGATCGTGATTCCGTTGTCAGAATCCAAGTTCGTACCGTTTGTCGAACCATCGCCGATTATAAGGGAACCGTTTTCAACCGTGACGTTTCCATCAAAGGATGTAGTACTGTCTCCGGTCAACCTGAGCCGGCCGGCCCCTTCCTTGACAAGAGTATTGGAGCCCGAAATTCCACCCGAAAAAACTTGTTCCTTCGAATAGTCGGCGGCGCCGGTAGCAACCGTTATCTTGTTTGTAGTACCGTTCGATCCAGATAATTCAACTGTTCCTGAATAGGTTTGAGCCGTGTTTGTATTGGCAAGACCGATTTCCACGATTTCCCCTGACCCAACCCCGGTGTTATCCAATTTCAGGGTGGGAGTTCCACCGGCAGTGTTGGTAATGTATTCAACTATTTGCGTATCTGCAGTGGTAGGATTGAGCGTAAGGGTACCATCGTAAACGTCCAACTTGGAATTTGCTCCTTCTATTCTCAATTCTCCCTTCAAACCCTGAGTGCCGGTTCCGGTCTTTATGATTACGGCATCACCACTGGTACCACTGGTTTTTGCCAGAGCCCCTGAAAAATTCAAATCCAATCCGGAATTTGCATGCAAGGTGTAGGTGTGCCCATTGTCTATGTTGATGATATCACTGTTCCCAAGTGTCAGACCACTGAATATGTGGCTTGATCCAGTAGCGCTGTAATCTCCGTCCCCGCTGTAGTACGTGACAGTCGAAACGTAATCGTCATTCGCAACCCGCGCGTCCCCGGTTCCAACCTTGGAAACGTCAAGGGTGTAGGCAGCCGTGTTATCGAACTCGAATTTACTGTTGGTATCAAGGTTTCCGCTATAATCGTAGAGTGTGTAATAGTAATTGGGTTCACCTCCAACTTCAGCAAATTCTGCCCAACGCCAGTTGGTGTTGACAATAGTGTTGTACTGACTGCCATTGACCTTGGAAGCGGGTGCATCGTTATAAAAACGAATGCCGATCAGCGGGTTTGTGGTGTAAGTTCCATCAGTATCGTCATACAGGGCTTCGATTCTCGCATTTAAAGTGGCTGATGCAATTCCGTCGTCAGTCAGCGAGGACGAAGCTTCCTCGTAAGACAAGGAATCCCCGACGTTGAGCGAGGTATTAGGAGTGGAATCATCATTTTCGAACTTGGTGGTTCCATAAAAGTAACCGGCTGCCACTTCCAGATTCAGCCCGTTACCGTCCGTTCCCGAGCCCCAGTCGTATCCAACCGTGGTCTTGCCCGTGATTGGCGTCCAGATGCCCGAGAATGGATTGCTGGCATCCGTGTTCGGAGTGTAGGCACCTCCATCCAGCGTTCCATCCGTGTCAAAGAAACCAAGTTCGATCAACCCCCCGTCAATATCACCGACCGTGGAACCAGTACCGGTTAGCTCCTGCAAGGTCTGGTAAGGAGAGCCAGCATTCGTTATTGCAGGTGACGGTCCCTGCCAGATCAAGGAGGTGTTGTTTTCATTTGAAGTCTGGGTTCCCCAAGTCAAAATCACGGATGGAGCGGCACTCGTTTCAGAGGCTGAAAAGAAGCAAGCACAGCAAAGCAAGCAAGAGACCTTGCGTAGAAAACTGAGGCTTTGAATGTGAAAAAAGGGCATTTAGGCAATGTACATTATCAATTTGATACGGGAAAGGGTCGTAGTCAAATAGTTTCCTGCGGAAGTCTATTATAGCATTTTTCACGCCAGTTCAGAAATCAAAACTTTTACCAACCAAAATCCAAAGTCACAAGATTAGCTTTTATGACATAGCTTAACAAGTTTCTTGCAATGGCACTTCACACGGGACTATATTATAGGGATATAGCCTTTGGAATCTGTTTTTAACACACACGACATGTTGCCCTTTTGCCTACCTTGCAACGAATTACGCATCTTCGAACCCCTTATTCGTACAAGATGGCGTAACCCTTCTCATTGATTATGCAATTTTTCAAATCGATCGCTTTGAAACCCTTCGTGAATTCGCAGGGTCGGTCGATTGAAAACAAGATCCTGGAAAATTCTTTTGTCCGATGGATTCCCACCATTCCCTGGGTCTTTCATCTTCCGGGAAACGTCCTAAGATTTCTGCTCTTGCACATGACTCTTCTGTTATCGGCAGGGTTGTTTTCACAAACGCCAAAGATCACGATCTTCTGGGCGACGGAAAACTTCACGACGGGTAGTCGAGTACTTGAGGACGAACATGGCAATCCTTTGAATCCCGGTCCTTCGGGCAACCAGAATGGGGCAGTTGTTGAAATCGGTTACTTCGTGACGGAAGAAGGAGAATATGTCTCGGAAGTGGATTTCAACACCGGAAAATGGACACCACTGACCCAAGGCACCCACATTGGAGATTCCAGTTCGGGTTACGGCTTTGGGCCAGGAAAGTTCTCTTTCATGACCACCTTTTCTCAAAACAGCGACATAGTCACCGTATATGCCTCCGAACCGAAAGAGTTCCATGAGACCTTGACTTATCCGATCACATCTGAGACCCCTCCGGAAAACACTCAAATCTTCGTGCGTTTTTACAGTAGCTCCTCGCGATTGCCATCCCAAAGAAAATATAACACGGTTACCGGAGAAAACTGGCTATGGCCAAGTTTTCCATCCGGGAGCACCCTGCCTCAAAATCTGCAACTCAAGATTTCCGACGAAGCGAACGTAAATACGGAATGGCAGGTTGGAAATACTTTCGAGGCAAACGGTACCGGCCAGCGTTTTCAAGCGGTCCTTCGGGAAACCTTTGATCTAAACGTATCCCGCAGTTCCAACAGCCCTGGAGAAGGCAGTGTCTCCATTACCACCCCTGCCGCATTCAATGGTAAGTACGAAGCCGGGGAAATTACGGTTTCCGCAGAGGCAAACTCGTCAAACTCCTTCTTCATGAGGTGGGAGGGAGAGGGGGTTGAAAATCCGTGGTCGCCCACAACTACGGTAACTCTGAATGGAGACCAATCGGTAGTTGCTCACTTCTCCCTAAACATTTATGAGGTTACCACCTCGATCGCCGGAAACGGATCCGTTGCCATTAATGGATCTGCGGTGGACACCGAATTGTTTGATCACGGTGACACTCTTTCCCTTGTGGCAACACCCGATGCCGGGCACGTTTTCCTGGGATGGGCCTATCTGAACGCTCCCACCATCGTAATCTCGGAAAACCCCAGCGTAAGTTACACAGTTATCGAAGAACTGGATTTCGTTGCCCTGTTCGAACCGGATAAGTACGAGTTGAAATTACTTAGCCAAGTCGCAAATACAGGAACAGTAAGAATTTACGAAGAATCCGGCGAACTAATCGAAAAATCGGGCGACGATGACTTTTACACCCTTGAACATGGGAAAATTTATTCCCTCTATGCCGAACCTTCCCCCCACCATTTCCTTTCTCAATGGAGCGGATGGACCGATCCATCGACTTCCCCCCTGATCAATCCGAACGATCTCAGCAACCCCCTTCCGTGGATCACCCTGACGGAAGACCTTAATCTGACCGCATCCTTCCTGCCCATGAATTATCCCCTCAAAATTCTGAGCACCAGCGGGTCGGCCTCCATCTCTCCGGCACCCGGCACCCACTACCTTCTTGCAACCATGCTTGCAGACGTCAACGCCTCTGCACTGGATGGGTATCGTTTCGTCAACTGGAACGACCCGTTTTCCATTCTGCTCGACTCAACGAATGCCAATACCGAAGCGAACATGAGCAGGGCCCCATCCTCGGGAGCAACCATAACGGCGGTGTTCGAACTCTTGGAATACGATCGTAGTGAAATTCTGGTTAACGCAGGTGTCGGAGGTAGTGTAAATTTGGAAAACCATCTTTCTTTCACACACTTTGAGAAATACTCATTGGTCGCGACTCCGGAAAAGGGATACGAATTCGTCGAATGGCGAGGTCCGGGGACTTATCAATACCTGACTTTCGGTAAAAATGAAAAGATCAATGAATTGCTCGTCGTAGGTCAGCAACCATCGGATCTTAACATTACGGCCGTATTCGCAACCTCTGAATATTTCATCGACGCCAACGTTTCTCCCGACGGATCCGCGGGTGAAGTTTTTGGCAAGGGTGGATTTACCATTCTTGACTCGCTCTCCCTTACAGCCCAACCCAAACCGGGATGGAAATTCGCTGGATGGACTGGAGACGTCGATGCCTTGACCGATTTAAACGCCACCACGACCTATGTAGCAACGACCGATCGCAATTTTTCCTTTACTGCAAATTTCGAACCGGTACCCATTGAAGTTTCGATTTCCTCCGATGGCAATGGTGCGTTCTCAGCGTCCTATTCCTTGCCAACGGCCGATTCATTCATACCCCTTGTCAGCAATGAAACTTCCCTACTGGCCAATATTGCCTATTCGAGTTCATTGTCCCTAGATGCGTTCGAGGATGAGGGTTGGCAGTTCGATCAATGGCTTAATCTCCCGGATGATTCATTGGAGCAGAGAACCTCGCATTCTCTGTTGATTGCGGATCTCTTCGACGATGCATCCATTACCGCTAGATTCGAGAAACGGATCTTCAACGTAAGTACCAGTCATTCATCGGGTGGTTCGACTCAAGGGGGAGGAACCTACGCTTACGAGCAAAACGTTTCGATCTCCGCGACACCCCAGAATCACTTCACCTTTTCCGGATGGCAAGTATCGCAATCGGAGGACGGCGACTCTTTCTTCGACCCATCAATTGCCAGCCAGATCTTTGCTATGCCCGCCCTTCAATCGTCTGATTTGCAACTTCATGCCGCTTTTAATCCAGTCACCTATCGGGTTAGCTCCACACTGGAAGGAAATGGTATCGTTTCAACAGTCGGAAAGTATGAGCAGATCGAGATATCCGGGGACGAACACAATGCAACTTCGGAAGTCACGCTCACCGCAACTCCGGGAGGATCCCAATACCTGAAATTATGGAGATGGACCGATCCGCAAGGCAATGAACGGACGAGTTCCAGCAATCCCTTCGTCATACCACATCTAGATGGAAATTACAGTTTTCACGCTGTATTCGAGGCCAAGCCGGTCGATTACGTCGATTATAACGCCAGCCCCTACCCGTTATCCGGCGGATACGTCGAAGTGAACGAGACTTTTGACGGCAGCGAACGTACGCTTGCCGCAATTCCAAATCAAGGTTTTTCCTTCAAGGGCTGGACGGCATACGATGAAAACAACGTCAGTATCCCCATCAGTCCACACTGGACTTCCCGGCAGATTGATTTGAACGTGAGCAATTCCGCGCAGATCACCGCCCACTTCTCCGCGGATTTCTATAATCTAAGTCTTGATTTCAACGCATCCCAAGGAACGGTATCCGGAAACGCAACCAGCTATACCTTCGGTCAATCGGTTGAACTTCACGCCACTCCAAGCGCTGTTCATTCATTCGTGCAGTGGGAAGTTGACCAAAACCACACCGACCAACCATTCGCGGTGGAGAGAAAAACTTCATCCCTATACGAGACTCTCGAAAATCGGCTGTTCGTAAATGATCGCGAATGCCCCGAGCTCACACTCTTGCGCGGACACACCTACAAGTTTGATTACAGCCTAACGGACGGGGTGGAACTTTATTTCTCCACGGACAATCTGGGCAATTATGATTCGAATTACACCGACGGGACGGTTCATGACAGAGACACCCGGCAGATTTCATTTACCGTTCCTGCATCCGCTCCCGATCTGCTTTATTACCACGACGGGGCCTCTCCTTTTGCTGGAAACCGCTTGAGAATCATCGATGCCAACCTGAGCGAGCTCCTTCCATCCGAAAGCCATGCCTCCATCAGCACCGAAATATTTTCCAATCTAAAGCTTCGCGCTTTATTCGAACGCGCGCCCTTGACGATCACAAAGAGCGTCATAGGGCAAGGAGACATTCGCATCCTGAGCGGCGCGCCCTACTATCAAGGGGATCAGATCACCGTCACGGCTGAACCATTTCCAAACTGGAAGTTCGTTCGATGGGAAAATGACGATACCGTCGATAACGCTTACCTTGCAACAACCTCTCTTACAAGTTCATCAGACATTGAATTGATCGCCATATTCGCCCTGAACGACTTTGAATTGTCGTTACCCGTAGAACCCGCGTCTTTCGGAACAGCGCGTACGGAAACCAACGAGCGTTATTTTACCCCCGGCGCAACCACTCAGATCATGGCACGGGCCAACTCTGGCAAATCCTTCAAATACTGGCTTTTCGAGGATGGGACAAAAAAGTATTCGCAAGACTTGAACGTCACGATTTCTGCCGACACTACCATAGAGGCGGTATTCGCCCCGCAAACCTTCAACGTGAACGTAATCCGCAAAACCTTGGATGAAAACGGTTCGCTCATGTCCGAAAATCTGCATGGTGGCACGGTATCCACCCTCGATAACACGGAGAACTATTCCTTCCAGGATGACGAGACCGCGCAACTCAAGTATTTTGCATTTCCGGGATATCGTTTCCTCCGCTGGCAGACTGATGAAGCGAACAGTACCGAAACCAACTGGGAAAAAACCATCACTGGCGACCTGAACCTGACCGCTTACTTCCAAAGAATACCATATTCGGTAAGAATCACCTCCACGGATTCCTCCAGGGGTTCCATCCTCCATGACGGGTCGACTGTCCCCGAACTCAATCGGACCATGATCTACGGTGAGACGATCTCGGCCTACGCCCAACCAGCCGTGGGGTTTCGTTTTGAAAAATGGTTGGTCGTACCGGATGGATCGATCGCAAATCCAAAACTTGCACAGCTCGACCTGACTATTCGTCAGAACCTCACCATTTCTCCCCTATTCGTACCCATTGAAAACCTTCCCCTGTCCATCGTCATATTTCCCGAGCAGGCAGGATATAGTGACGGCGAGGGTGCGTTTCCGTACAATGAAAATCACGCAATATATGCGCAAGCCCGCAAAGGATGGGAATTCGTAAGATGGGACGGGGAAGGTATCCACGACACTGAATCCGCAAGAACGACCATTCTTTTGGACAAGGAGAAGGAAATAAAAGCCGTCTTCAAGCTCTCCGACGCTTCCCAATCGGATAACGGAGACGTTGACACCGGTCTCAATACTAAAAATATCCTTCTCGTAGTCACTGAAAACGAAAAGTCCTACGGGGATGCGCATGGATCGGGATTTTTTGCCCTGGACGAGTATGCAACAGTCACCGCCACCGCAGCGACGGGATATGAATTCGTAAGATGGGAAGGAGATCACGTCGTTTCCCCCTATTCCATCCAGTCGCAGGTACTTGTTAAAAAGGATGCTACAATCGTGGCTCACTTCATGCGGCAAGGATTGATGGATGATTCCGAGAAAATCGGTGATGGATGGTGGAAGAGCGGAAAGTTTGGCTTTTTCATGAGAGTCCCGGGGACGGAGTGGTTTTTTCACGAAACCCTGGGGTGGATCCTCATGCGAGAAACGATATCCAATCAATACAATCAAACCAACGGATCCTTGGAGAAGACTTCCTCCTTCTGGGTATGGATCGATCGTATCGGAATATGGGCGTGGATGAACAAGGACAACTATCCACACATGTACGCCAAGAGCGAATCGCTAAATGGATGGATCTGGATAAGCTCCGATCTTTCCAAGTATCCCAAGATTGTTTTACATTCCTTCGACGAACCAATTGAAGCGGAAAGATGGAAGGAATTTTAAGTTCAGTCCACTAGAACGAAGGCTTTTATACTGCCCAACTTTCCTCCTCTCAAATTAATCCAGAATTCAAGAACAGGAGTGCCTCCTGTGATTTTGCGCAAAAGCCCCCAGTCAATCTTCACAAACATTACTGACCTGATATAATTGCAAGGCAACGGGTACCGGACTTCCTTGGGAAGTGAACTGGAAAGTTAAGAAGGAAGTGCCGGATTAATCAAGTGGGTTCGTCGGTTCGATGTAACTCTTCGTTCCGTCCTGATTGTCCCTGATTATAATTAATCCATCATTTTTACCAATAACCAAACCGCCCTGTGAGCTACCATCGTCATATCTCCATCCACCACCAGAAATTACAATTTGGGGAGCAAATTCGTAGCCACTTCCCCCTGCAGTAACAGTAAATGAACCTGAGGTTGTAACGGTGCCCTTTGCACCAGAACCACCGCCACCAACGGCCCACCAATAAGCACTTTTAGTATAACCAGCTCCAGTTGTACCCACGTTCCATGCGCGGGATCCCTCAGTCTTGAAATTGACGTCGCGTTGCTTTTCAATCACGACATATCCGGAACCACTGCCAACTACCTCATGGGTACCATTGATTCCGGACAACACGACGGAGGATGCCGCAGTGCCGTTACTCTCGATACTGTCACCGGTGGTTGCATTGACCTCACTTTTCCCGTCATCACTTAACATGTAGCCCTGAACGTCCGAGAAGGTAATGGTGAAACCCGTAGCGGGCGCCGTGCCTGAAAGTAAAACTTTAGTCCAATTTCCATCATTCCCTTGAGTGGTTGGATTAGCGCCTGCCGCACTGGTGCAAGTCTGCAGACCAGTAACCTGACCGGAACCGATGAACAAATCACTGGTTGTAAGGGCGTAACTCCCCCCAGTGCCGGCTTTGGCGCCAGCTTGCATCATCGCAGTCACTTGATCATTTTCTCCCTCCTTGTACCAATACGTTTTCCATAGACTGTTGTTGCTATCAAGAATGGTGATGTAATCGGCATCCGTGTCCGTGTTACTGGCTCCGGACTTGAAAGTAGTGGCATCGTCAGCATGACCATCCGGTTTGATGCTGGTTGAAGGAATGAGTTCAGCAAGGAGTACCTCCATACCCAAGGGGTTGTTGGCAACGAATTGACCACCCGTCTCGGGAAGGTATATTTTCTTGTTACTTGTATTCAGGCTACCTTCCACAACGAATTCGCAGGTTCCACTTGTACGTTTCTGTAAAATGACGCCCTCGTCAGGGAAGATGATTGAATTATTTTGCAAGCCACCGTCCGCACGTCTGGTACCATACCATCCGTCATGGCCCGCGCCTTCCCAAAAGTACATAGCGGAGTATCCGGGACCTTTGTAAATCCAGACCAAATCGGCTTCAGTGTGGGGTACTGCGCTTGTGGCCTTTTGCCAATTGGCAGGCAGATCAGAAGCAAGGATTCCCATAAAAGAGCCAAGGGTTGTCGCCGGAATGATTTCAATTGAAGTGCCCGCTGAAAAGAAATCCGTGGCATCCGATCCGCTAGCCTCTCTTGCAAAGCTCAGGGTTAATTGAGTTGAGGTATTCGTAACGATGGGAAAAACCAATCCGGCGTGTGCGCTAGAAGTGTCCGTTATCCTTACCAAATGTGGCCCCCCGACCACTTTAGCCAGGGGAGCGCTGGAGTAAGCGCTCCCGCCCGAGGTGACCGTTATCGAAGTAATTGCGCCATTTCCATCCAAAGATGCAGTGGCAGTAGCGCGATCCCCAGCCCCACTTGGCGAGTCAATCACGATCTCCGGAGCATTACTGAAACCGGTATTGGAAGGAAATCCGTCCGCTCCGTATGATACGCTGATTGAGCTGACGCTTCCGCCGGTAATGGTAGGAGTCAGTTTGGGAACGGAAGCGGTTTGAGCAAAACAACCCGATGAGAAAAATGGATTTACGGTTTCATTGTCATCGTTAGTTGTGCTGGCGAAGGTAATGTTATCTCCGGATACGGTATCAACGGTACCGGAATAAACAGCATCCTGACTGACGGCAAAGGATACGATCTTCCAGGTAGTGGTACTGACGTTTCCATCCCCGGAAATAGTGAAGGAATTCGAACCACTTATTCCACCGACCTCAGCGAAAGCCGGGTTGCACAAGCTTGTGAAACAGGTGAAAGTACTGAGAAAGACGAAAATACTTTTTTTCATGATGAAGGAATTGCGAATGATACTAGGGACTGGACATTATTATATTAGCGATACTTTGTGAAACGTTACAAGAAAGTTCTAACTTTATAAAATAGATTTCTTAAAATTTGGTTATTTTTTCCATAGAGTATTGATTTTTAATGTTTTATAAAATAAGGACAAAACTATCAGAAGGGAGGGAACCCACCATCCGAATCCCAAACCTCCGATAAGGGAGGAAAAGGTAAAGCCAAGCAGGTAAAATATCAGACAGGCAAGCACGCCCCAAAAAAGGTTGGCCGTCCTTTCCCTCCTGCCTTTGAGCACGCCCAAAGGGATGAGTGCGAAGGACAGAAAAAAGGGTGAGGATCCCAGAGCCAGGCTTTTGTTCAAGTGTTCCCAGGCGTCCCGTGGAAGGAAGAGAGGTTGAGTTGGTTCGAAGGTATCCGCCCAAAGGTAAACCGGCACACGCTTGGGTTGAAAAGTTCCCTCGACTTCGGGATGCAGGGAAATTGCCAGGGGTTCCTTCCATTTCTCGAAAGAAAGAAAAGTGTGAGAACCGAATTCCTCCTCTTGCGATGTCTCCAATCTATCCACGTCAACCTCACACAGTGCCAAACTGAGGTTTCCGCCCGATCTGTCATAATGAACGTCCGCCCTTTTTGCATGAAGGACTGAGAGCGGCCCGCCACGATCGTCCAAAAGGATAATCCGTAAATTTCTCCATTCGTCGGCACTCGCATGACCGACGGTCAATACTGCCCGCTCGGACTGTCCCCCGAGAACGGCGGACAATCCTTCCAGCGCACGACTCCCCCCTTCCTTGCCGAGGGGCAATTCGAGTTCCGTTCCGCCGCGCACAATTTTTCCCAGGTTATTCCATGCAATTTCCTTCTTGCGAAAGTCAAAATTCGCACGGGCAATCGGAGCCCAGACAAGAGAGGACAACCAGCATAGGATGGAGACGACGAAGGCTGAAAGAAATACGGGCGATTGCCAACTCCATGAAGGAAAGCCAAGAGAGTGTAAGGCGGTGATTTCGTTCCCGGCAGACCATCTGCCCACGCAAAAGAGCGCGGCCAGGCAAAAACCGAATGGCAAGCCCATCGACAGGGCGTAGGGAAACATAAGGCAGACGAGCTCGATAAAAGCCCCTGGAGATACCGACATCGCTTCGAGAAGAACCTCGTCGTGCTTGGATAGATTGGCATAGAGCAAGATCACGGACAAGGCAATGGATGCCCCTATCGTACTCAGGAACACGTCGCGAAAAAGGTATTTTCGTATCGTGGCGGAACCTTTAGCGCTCATCGCTTGCGGAAAACTTCAACTTTTGCAAGTCCGCCGGGACGTCGACCCCCACGGTTTCTCGGGCCACAACTCCCACGACAATTCCGCAACCGAGCTCGAGGGCTCGTAATTGTTCCAGTTTTTCCAGGGATTCCAACTTTCCCTGCCCGGCAGTCGAATAGCGCTGCAGGAAACAGGAACGATATGCATACATTCCTAGATGCTTGAACGATCCGTTAACTCCTTTTCCCGAAAGGTCGCGGTCATAAGGAATCGGGGAACGGGAGAAATAAAGGGCGAACCCCCGCTCGTCCATGACCACCTTGACTTGATTGGGATCCTTGAAATCATCCATTGACTCGAAGGGAATGGCAAGGGTGGCCATATCCGCCCCGGTTTGCTCGAGGCTGGATGCAAGGGCAAGCAAATGATCGCGATGAACCATGGGTTCGTCCGCCTGGACGTTGATTACCGAATGGCGCTTGAGTTTCTGGTTCGCCTGAGCGATCCGATCGGTACCGGAAGGCAGATCGGGATCGGTCATGACGCACTGATATCCGGCCGAGCTCAAGGTTTGAGCAAGTTCCTGCCCGTCAACCGCAAAGAAAAGTTCGAATTCGGGTCCCTGCTGGGAAATCCGCTCGGCGGTTCGCAAGATCAGAGGCTCTCCGCCGGCGTCCGCCAGCAGTTTTCTGGGAAATCTTGAAGATGCCAGACGGGCGGGAACGATGATGGTTGGTAATGCAGGATCACTCATTCAAAAAAATCCGATCCGATACTCTTCATTAACTTCTTGAGTTGTCGCAAGCAAATCCTTGCCTATTCTTGATCTCGTGACAGATACAGAAGTTAGTAATCCCTCTACCCGAGTTTGCCCTGAAGATCGTTTTGCCCTCCCCGATGCAAGCGGTCGTTTCGGCCCTTACGGTGGCTGTTACGTTCCTGAAACGCTCTATCATCCGTTGAATGAACTGAACGCCGCTTACGAGGAGGCCCGAAACGATCCGAACTTCCGCAGCGAACTAGACCAATTGCTCAGGGAGTTTGCCGGAAGGCCAACGGAACTCTATTTTGCGGAACGCCTGACCAGGGAGATCGGTGGTGCGAAAATCTATCTGAAACGGGAGGATCTTCTTCATACCGGAGCTCACAAGATAAACAACGCTCTCGGACAGGCCCTCCTTGCCAAAAGAATGGGCAAGAAACGTATCATTGCCGAGACCGGGGCCGGACAGCACGGTATCGCCACCGCGTCCGTCTGCGCGAAATTTGGCATGGAATGCAAGATTTACATGGGAGCCGAGGATATGCGCCGTCAGGCGCTCAACGTTTTCCGCATGCGGCTGAGCGGGGCGGAAGTTCATGGCGTGGAAGCGGGTAGCAAGACTCTAAAGGAGGCGATCAATGAAGCGATGCGTGATTGGGTGACGAACGTTCGTACCACCCACTACATTCTAGGCTCGGCCCTTGGAGCTCACCCCTACCCCGGAATGGTTCGTGATTTTCACAAGGTGATCAGCGAAGAGACCAAAAGACAGATTTTGGAAAAGGAGGGCAGACTGCCGGACGAAATGATCGCCTGCGTGGGCGGTGGAAGCAATGCCATAGGTTTCTTCTTTGAGTTTTTGGAAGATGCCGAAGTTCGGCTTATCGGTGTTGAAGCGGGTGGACGATCCCTGGACGAAGGAGAACACGCCGCTCGTTTCGAGGGAGGCAAACTGGGAGTTCTGCAGGGGTGCAAGACTTGGATCCTTCAAAATAGGGACGGTCAGATCAACCCCACTCACTCCGTCTCCGCCGGGTTGGACTATGCAGCAATCGGGCCCGAGCACGCCTACTACCGTGACATGGGAAGGATTGAATTCGCCAACGCCGGTGATGATGATGCCCTGGATGCCTTTCGACGACTTTCCTGCGTGGAAGGCATTTTGCCCGCCCTCGAAACTTCCCATGGACTTGCCCACGCCTTTAAACGGGCGTCCCAAATGGACTCCAGTCAAATCCTCTGTGTAAATTTGAGCGGGCGTGGAGACAAGGATGCCATGGAAGCAGCCAGATTGATGAGATTTACCGATTTGCCTCAGATGCCCCTGCCATGAAGAGCATGACCGGATACGGCCGGGCCTCCTTTGAGGTAGCTGAATTTTGCGGATCCGTAGAGTTTTCAACCGTCAACAAGCGCGGATTCGAACTCGTTCTGCATGCTCCACGGGAGTGGCAAAGTATGGAAAGACAGGTTACTGAACTCGTACGTCCACGCATTGATCGTGGAAGAACCAGATTGTCCGTATTGGTGGACAATTCTTCATCTTCATCGAAAGGTTGGCTCCAGCATGCCGGTTATGTTTCGACCGAATTGGAAAGCATCAAAAAGTTCTGCCAGGATGCGGGCATTCCCTTCTCTCCATCCGCAGACCTCGTTCAACGCATTGCATCTTCCATCAACGGCGCCGTTGCCCTGCCTCCGATTGATTCGGCCCTACCAAACTTGCTCCAATCAACTGAAATCGCCCTTGGGGAAGCATTGGAAATGCGGAAGGTGGAAGGGAAGGCGCTGAAAGAGGATCTTTCCCGCAGGACCAATCTTTTGAAATCCTTGATTTTAGAAATCGGAAAAGAAACCGATGGAGCCGCCACGGAGTGGAAAAAGCGTCTGATCACAAGATTGAAGGAAAACGGACTCGAGATCGGACAGGACGACGAAAGGGTGGCCAAGGAAATCGCCATCTTTGCCGAAAGGGCGGACGTCACCGAGGAACTGACCAGAACGTCCAGCCACTTGCATCAATTCGCAACGTGCTTGGAAAGTGACGAACCGATTGGTCGAAAACTGGAATTCATAACTCAGGAACTTGGACGAGAGTTCAATACCCTGGGTTCCAAAGCGGTAAAACCATCGGTTTCCGAACTTGCAATCCAAGCAAAAGTAGAACTTGAAAAAATCCGCGAACAGGTGATGAACGTGGAATGAAAATCAGTTGTTTTTTTCTCCGGTTGATTGTGAATCATCGAGATTCCGGCCATCTTCATTCCGTGGTAGTTTTTTCTCCTGCCTTGATTCCAGGAATCCGATAATTCCGTAGGATACCGCTCCAAGGAATAGAGCGGAGTCGGCAACGTTGAACACGGGATAATCGTAATTGACCAAGGGAAGATAGGTGTCGATGAAGTCCACGACTTCCGCAGGTTCACGAAACAGACGGTCGGCAAGATTTCCGCTAATTCCGCCACAAATCACGCCGAACACCCATTGGAATCGTGCTTTGCGTAACTCCAATTGCTCGCGAAAAACGAAGATTGCAAGCAGGGCGATTCCCGCAACCACGGTAAGAGCATAGGGGTAATCCGAAAACATGCTCCACGCGGCTCCGGGATTGGTAACGTAGGTAATCTCAAGAAAGGCTTCTGGACCATCTATCCAATCAATGAGTTCGATTGGATGTCTTCTCAATTCAACCGCCCGTTCAACCACCCAATGCTTGCTCGCTTGATCAAGAGCGAATACACTCAGGGTCAGAACCCAAAACACGCGATAAGCGGACAAAACGGAACGGTTTGCTAAAGGAGCGGATTACTTCAGGAAAATCAGTCCTCTTCCCCCATCGTGGAATCGGAAATCGTGGCGAAAACTCCAGTCCCCAATTCCCTGTCCTTGCGATTGCTGCGCTCGAAAAGATTTTGTCCCTCCACCGAAAAGCGGGTGAAGGGTACCGCTCGCAATCGATTCTTGTTGATCGGTTTGTTGGTTTGCTGACAAATACCGTAACTGCCATTGAATATGCGATCGATTGCATCCTCTATTTCCTCAAGAGCCTCGTGATCGTTGGCAACCATGGATAAAGCGAGATCACGGTCGAAGGTTTCAGTACCGGCATCACTGGAGTTGAGCGAAAGTTCGCCTGATTCTCTGGCGGACGAACCGATTGTTTCGCTCGATCTTTCCCCGATCGATCCCTTCAAGGAATCACGCATGGCCTTCAAGCTATTGTAATAAGGTAACCATTGTTTGGAAATTTTGCTCTCGTCTCGACGAATGACCTTGGTTCCGGCAACGGGCGCGCCAAATCCAAGAATGTCATCAATCGAGGCGCTACTCAGCTTTTTCACCTTGGAAACGGTTTCCACCCTTTTCTTGGGAGATGCCTTGAACGGAGCCTTTGCCGTATCTTTCGTGGCTGTTTTAACGGCGGTGGTCTTTTTCCGTTTGGAAAGAATCTCACGAACGTCACTCATGGAAAATCCGGCGCTGTCCTTGCCTTCCTCTCCAGTTTCCTGCGATTTGGCTCTGCTCACAATATCCTTGAGCTTGGCGACTGCAGACAAGTTTTTCTGATTCTTTGCCGAGCTTGAAGAATTCTTCGGTTTACTCGTCTTTCCTTTTGCAGATAGGCTCGCTTTTGCCTTGGTGGTAGCTTTTTTAGCGGCCTTTGCCTTCGATGCTACAGGAGGTTTTTTTACCGGATCCGGCTTGGCAGGAGCGGCGACTTTCTTGTTACCAGTCTTGCTAGGAACACTCGCCTTGGTTGAAGGACTCGTCGCCTTTGCCTTGACCGAGGTGGCTTTGGGAGCAGGCTTGGACGATTTAGGGGAGGAGGAAGATTTTTTTTTGGCACTCATGTAAGAATTCGAGGGAGAATAGAAATTCATTCACACTTGGCAAGCACATCGGCGCATCTTGGCGAAACCTCGCCCCAGGGATCGACTTTGACCAACTCGGGTACCCAGCGCCAGCTTCTCGGACATCTGACACCCGGGGCATGACGTACTTTCACACGATCGGAGTCTGCGGTAAGCTCGGTTTCCACCGTCACCAGGGAAACAATGAAAATCTCGGAAAGTTCCTCCGCGTTTCGACGCTGGATAACTTCGGCAAGGGGACTTTGGGGAACGATGTACAATTGAACCTCGGCATCCAAAGATTGTCCAATTTCCTTTTTCACACGCAGGGCTTCGAGGGCCTCGTTCACCTGACTGTCCTTGAGGGATAGAAGCAGGCTCGCATCCGCAGCGGCTTCCGAGTTTTCTCCAAGGTCGTAGGGAACTGGCCAATTTTCCAGGGAAAGGAAGGATTCTTGATTAATTTCCTCGTTCTTTTGGTAAAAGGACCAAGCTTCGTCAGCGATGAAAGGGGTGAAGGGGCCGATCAACTTGACGAGGGCTTCAAAGATCATGGATATAGCCGTCTGAGTGGAACGCCGTAATGGATCGTCGGAGTGCAAGGTGTAAAGGCGATCCTTGATGACGTCATGATAAGTAGAGGACAATACCCCGGAGCAAAACCGATTGATTGATTGAATGGCCCGATGAAACTCATACTTCTCACAGGACTGCGTGATTTCCTCTATAAGATCGTTGGTCTTGCCAAGCGCCCATAGATCGATCATGGACATCGCACCCACGGAGATTGCGTTCTTTGCGGCACAAAAATCATCGAGAGCGCCGAGTTGGAAGCGTATGGAATTGCGCAGGGTACGATAAGCGCGCACAGCCTGATCCAAAATCTCATCGGACAACGGAATGTCTCGTCGAAAATCTTCCGAGCATACCCAGAGTCTCAAAACGTCGGCGCCGTATTTCGTAACGTAAGAATCGGCGGTCTGTGGTTTTCCATCGCTCTTGGATATCTTCTTTCCCTCTCCGTTGACGACGAAACCATGCGTAAGAATTCTTCGGTAAGCCGGTTGATCGAAAGAGACCATGCTTGTCCAAAGCGAACTCTGGAACCATCCCCTGTGTTGATCGCTCCCTTCCAGATACAAGTCCGCCGGCCAGGACACTTCTTCTTTCTCGCGCAGTACCGCACGATGACTGCAACCGGAGTCGATCCAGACGTCCAGGGTATCCTGCCCTTTGGTCAGTCTTTTTCCCTTCCATGCATCGGGCAAATCAAATCCCGCCAGCAAATCTTCCACCTTTTCCGAAAACCATGCATCGCAACCACGGGTTTCAATCTTGTCTGCAAGAAAACGGATCAAGTTGGGATCAAGGAGAGGATTCCCCTCATCATCATAAAAGACCGGGATGGGAACTCCCCAGGAACGCTGGCGGGAAATACACCAGTCAGGGCGGGACTCTAGAAACCCAAGTATCCGGTTTTTTCCCCAGTCCGGAGTAAAGGATACGCTTTCCAATCCATCCATGCAACGAGAGCGCAAGCTATCCTTGTCCAAGGAAACGAACCATTGATCCATCGCCCTGAAAATGACCGGGGACTTACTACGCCAACAATGCGGATATTGATGATCGTACTCTTTTTGAGCGAGTAAGGCGCCAGCAGACTCCAGAATTTCAAGAACCGAACGGTTCGCTCCCGAGCCATCCCCTTTGTCCAAAACCGACAAACCTACCAGTTCGGATGGAATGTGGCCGTCGTCAACGTACTTTCCACCATCATCGAGCGGACAGTAAATCTCAAGTCCATGCTCCAACCCGGTCAAGTAGTCGTCCAAGCCATGACCTGGGGCGATGTGCACACAACCGGTTCCGCTATCCATTGTAACGTATTCCGCCGACACCAACGGACTGTTCCTCTCGATAAACGGATGTCGGGCGGTCCGCCCGGCCAAGTCCGAACCAAGAAGACTTGCTCCTATGGAATGTTCGGAGAATCCACACTCCTTCAAAAATGCATCGACTCGCGGAGCGGCAATCCAATAAATCGCCTCACCCGTCTTGACTTCGAGGTAAGTCTCCCGAGGATGAACGGCAACGGCAAGATTTGCAGGGATCGTCCAAGGGGTGGTGGTCCAAATGACCACATACGATTCTTCATCCGAATCCAATAGGCGGAATCGTACGAATATGGAAGGACTACGGTGATCCTTGTATTCGATTTCCGCTTCGGCGAGAGCCGTTTGGCAAGGAATCGACCAATAGACCGGCTTCTTGCTTCGGTAAACGAGGTCATGATCCACGAAGTCTGCAAAGGTTCTCAGGATTTCGGCCTCGTAGGATGGATTCATCGTACGATACTCGCTTTCCCAATCCGCAAGTACGCCCAGGCGCTTGAACTGAGAACGCTGGGTTTCTATGTATGACTTGGAGAATTCTTCGCATTCCTTGCGCAAGTCCAAGGAGTCGAACTCTTTTTTAGATGCCCGCAATTTTTTCGAAACCTTGTGCTCGATGGGCAATCCGTGGCAATCCCAACCCGGCAGGTAAGGAGTACGAAATCCCCGGGCGTTCTTGTATCGTAGAATCGTATCCTTGAGGATTTTGTTCAGCGCGGTGCCCACGTGCACGTCACCATTGGTAAACGGCGGTCCGTCATGAAGAACGAAAGATGGGCCTTCAGAGTTTTTTTTCTGCATCTTACCATACAGATCAACCGACTCCCAATGCTTCATGCGCTTGGGCTCTCGCTCCACTGCATTGGCCCGCATCGGAAATTCCGTTTTCGGGAGGTTCAGCGTGTCCTTTAAATTTACCTCGGTTGTCATAGTGGAAGTGTAATCGACAAGGGAAGAAAAATGGAGGAATGGAGCAGCAAGTCAAGGGTGGATGGGAGAAGAAGACGGATTGTCCTTGCCATTACCCAACTTGCATCCACCCTTTTCGGACTTGTTGTCCTCTATGTATGCCACACTTGAAACTTGGATCGATCCACTTGCTCAGGCCTCGCCAGGGCTGTTCCTCTTGATCCTCCTTACAAGCATCGCGTTCGGCCTTTATCTACTGACGAAAGGTGGCGACTGGCTAAGCGACAGCAGTGCCGACCTTGCTAGCCAACTCGGCGTGCCTCCGGTTGTTGTCGGCCTGACGGTTGTTTCGATCGCGACCTCGACCCCCGAGCTCTTCACTTCCATTTCGGCCCTCAGAAGTGACGCTCCCGGACTCGTACTTGGAAATATCATCGGTTCGAACGTTGCAAACGTCGGACTTATTCTGGGCATCACCCTCTTGATTGCTCCTGTAAACACAAGGAACGCGGTTTCCCTAAGCCAAAGGAATTCGGTCCTCCTTCTCACCCTTGCATTCTGCGCCATTCTTCTGATGCATCCGCAAGGTCTGCTTGGCATGATTCCCGGCATCGGGCTGATCACCTTTATGGTAACCTACCTGTTTTTCGTTACCCTTCATGCATTGCGCAGAAATTCACCCGAAGAGCAAGATCCCAAACAAGCCAGTGAAGGGCGGTTGATTCTCTTTTCCATCTGCATGATTACGTTTTCAACACTCGCCCTATGGGCAGGTTCGGATGCATTGGTTTACGGATCGAAGAATCTGGCAAAGATGGCAGGGGTACCCGAGGAACTGATCGGGTTTACTCTGGTTGCCTTGGGCACAAGTCTGCCTGAACTCTCCGCCTCCATCAGCCTGGTCAAAAAGCAACACAGTGCCATGCTACTGGGCAATGTCGTAGGATCGAACCTTTTCAACATCGGTCTGATTGGGGGATTGTCGGGAGTTCTCGGACCGGTAGGTAGCAAGGCGCCTTACCCATGGGTGGATTATTTGTCCCTGATAGCCTTGACAACGGTTTTATATTTTTGGCTGAGGGGAAAGTTTCTTCAAAAAAGCCACGGCATGATACTGCTTGCCCTGTATACTTTGGCAACGGGTATAACCTGGTGGGTCAATTCCTGAACCCACGTAAATCGGTCGACCCGCGATTTTGCATTCCCTTTGGTATCCGGAATGCGAAACCTCTGGGGATCAGGAATTTTCTCCGACCTGAAAGCGAAGAAAGCGTTCCACTTTAAGGGTAGTTCCAACTTCCTTGCTCGCGGAATCAACCACCTGAAAGATGGATTGGTCAGGATTCTTGACGAACGGTTGCTCTAGCAGGCATACGCCTGCGTAATACTTATCCAATTTCCCGGAAACGATCTTTTCAATAGCTTGAGGTGGTTTGCCCTCCGCCTGAGCCTGAGCGATTTCGGTTTCCTTTTGCACGAGTTCGGCAGGCACCTCTTCACGGGATACGCAAACCGGAGAAGTTGCCGCAATGTGCATGCACAAGTCCTTGGCCATGCCTATCACCGACTGATTGGATGCAACCTCGGAGGATTCGGAACCGAGCGAAAGAAGCACTGCCACTTTTCCTCCGGTGTGCACATAGGACTCAACCAGTCCGTTCGATTCCGGAGCAAGGGATTGGGAACGGGAGATTTGAATGTTTTCACCAATCTTGGCAACCTGTTCGGTTCTTTGCTCTTCGAGATCAGCGTTCGGATTCTCGAGAAGAGTCCGGGCGACTGAGCCGGAAAAAGAAACAAAGTCTTCATTTTTGGCAACAAAATCGGTCTCGCAATTAACTTCCACGAGAATGCCCTTGGACCGGTCATCGGAAATCGATTGGGCGATAATGCCTTCACTGGCGCTACGGCCGGATTTCTTCGCGGCGGTCGCCACGCCTTTCTTACGCAAAATGGACACGGCTTCATCCATGTTCCCGCCGCTTTCGGTCAGGGCTCGCTTGCAATCAATCAGACCGGCGCCGGTTTTTTCGCGCAGGGTCATTACGTCATCTTTGGTAACGGACATATTTCTAAAGATTTGGGTTATCGGTTAGAATAATTCGAGAGATTACTTTTCCTCTGCTACAGCCTCGGCAACTTCATCCTCAGCGGCAGGTTCTTCGGTATCGGATTCGCTCTTGTTGACAGTCTCCTCGGCAACGGGTTCCGGAGAAGGGTCGACAACGACCGATTCCGCTACCTTTCTGGAGTCCTCGAAATCGCTCTCATCATATCCTTCGGGCAAGGTGACTTCCGGCTCGTCCTCATTTTCTAAAAAGTCGGGTTCCTGCGCGACGGGGGTAATGTCCTTGCGACGGATGGGAGCTTCCACACGCTTGGACGCGCCTGTCTGGATCGAATCCAGCACGACGTCCACGATGATTCGAATCGACTTGGTCGAGTCGTCATTTCCTGGAATGGGGTGTGAAAGAACCGTGGGGTCGGAATTACTGTCCACCAAAGCGATGACTGGAATTTTCAAACGGTTCGCTTCGGAAACGGCGATCGATTCATTGAAGGAGTCGATGACGAACAAGGCTCCGGGCAACCCCTGTAAATTGAGGAGACCCTCAAAATCTCGATGCATGCGCGTCATTTGCCTTTTGATTGCGGCGCTTTCCTTGCCGTGCATCTTTTCAAGGGAACCATCCTCCTCCATTCGCAGATATTTCTTGTACTTGGCGATACTTGCGGAAACGGTTTCGTAATTGGTCAGGGTACCACCCATCCAGCGGTTTACACAGAAGGGCATGTTTGTGGCATCGGCGAGTTCTCTGATGGGTTCGACAGCCTGACGCTTTGTGCCGACCAGCAAAACTTGTTTGCCACCAGCCACGATCTCTTCGATCGCCTGAGCTGCCTGGGCCAGTAGATCATAGGTCTTTTCCAAATTTATGATGGAAATGCCATGCCTATTGTCATAAACGAAGGGTTTGGACTTGGGGTTCCAACGGCGTACTTGATGCCCAAAATGTACTCCGGCATCGAGGAGGTCTTTAACGGAAACGTTCATAATGCTGTAGGTTCAAAGCCCGGCCCGAACGAGTGGACGGGAGAAATAATTTTCTTTTAAGTTTTGGTTGTTGAGTATTAGAGTAGTTGGGAGCAGGGGCAGGATTTGAACCTGCGACCTTCAGGTTATGAGCCTGACGAGCTACCAGACTGCTCCACCCTGCTACAAAAGGTAGTAAAGTATATCAAATTTACCGCAAGGCAACGAAAAACTTTTTTCTCGCCCGCCCGGACCGCAGTCTTAATTTAGCGAATATGGTCGAATTAAATGGAGTGATTGACTTTTGCGACCGCCGTGTCCGTGTGAATGAAATCCCTGATTTCCCTGGCGCTCACAATGGCTTGCAGTTGGAAAACAACGGTGAAGTCACCAAAGTGGGAGCCAGTGTTGACGCCGGCTTGGTTCCCTTTCGCCTAGCGATTGAGAAGAAAATCGATCTTCTTATCTGCCATCATGGGATGTTCTGGACTCCCCCCACTCCACTGACTGCTTCTAATTTCGAAAAAATCAAACTTTGCATGGATTCGAACCTTGCAGTCTATGGATGCCACCTTCCACTGGATTGTCATCCAGAAATTGGCAACAATTCGATTTTAGCGGACAAACTCGGCCTCGAACCCAGTGGAACTTTTCTACCTTACGAAGGCGTGGACGTCGGTTTGCTCACCACCAGTTCATATGACCGTCAGGAACTGCGTGAAAGGCTGAACGATCTGTTCCCCAAAGGACACCAAGCCATGGAGTACGGTACTGGAAAGCCGGAAAAAATCGCCATTCTTACTGGTTCCGGCCAAAGCGCGGTGGACAAGATCCTGGATTTGGGCGCCGATACCTTGATCACCGGCGAACTCAAGCAACATCATTTCAACCTTGCCCAGGAAATGGAATTGAATCTCTACGCCTGCGGACACTATGCAACGGAGAGATTTGGCGTGGATGCGTTGGCCAGGGAAGTGGCTCGGGAATTCGATCTTCCCTACGAATTCGTGGAAACGAATTGCCCCTTGTAGCCCGGGACTTACGGCATTGCAACTTTCCGCATTTAGGGTTTGATTTATTCAGGATGAAGAAAATCGGATTGCTCAACGGACCCAACCTCGATCGCCTCGGCAAGCGAGAACCGGAAATATATGGCTCGGAAACCCTCGATCAAATCGTCGAAAACCTAAGCTCTCTGGGCTCGGAGATTGGATGCGAAGTTCACGCCTTTCAGTCAAACCATGAAGGGGCCATGATCGACAAGATACACGATTGGGCGGATACCGGTTTTAGCGGGTTGATCATCAATCCCGGTGGATTCACCCATACCAGCGTTGCTTTGCGGGATGCAGTCGTTGCATCCGGGCTCGTGACCATCGAAGTTCATCTTTCCAACATTCACGCAAGAGAGGACTTCAGGCACAAATCCCTACTTTCCGGAATCTGCAAGGCCGTGGTCGCGGGCATGGGGGCGATCGGATACTCCTTCGCGCTCAGATATCTGTCCGATTCCGCTTAAGCGGCCCCATCCCCAAGAAAGAAATCATTCCCCTTGTCATCCGTAATGATAAAGGCGGGAAAATTTTCCACCTCGATCCTACGAATGGCTTCCATACCAAGGTCCTCATATTCGACGAGTTCCACCTTCCTGATACAATTTTGAGCAAGCCGGGCGGCGGATCCACCTATGCTACCCAAATAAAAACCACCATGCTTCTTGCATGCTTGCACCACCATTTTCGACCGATTTCCTTTTGCGAGCATAACCATCGATCCACCCGCCTCCTGGAACTTGTTGACAAAAGCGTCCATTCTGCCTGCGGTAGTGGGTCCGAATGATCCTGATGCATACCCTTCGGGAGTCTTGGCAGGACCTGCATAATAGACAGGAAACTGCTTGAAGTATTCGGGCAAACCATCCCCGGCGTTCAATCTTTCCCGCAATCGACTGTGAGCCAGGTCTCGGGCAACGATCAGCGGCCCATTGAGGGAAAGACGCGTACGAACGGGGTGTTTGGTCAATTCCTTCAAAACCGCATCCATTCCCATGTTCAAATCAATGGTCACGGCATCCCCGTCCGTTTGCTCATCATTCGCATAATCGGGAAGAAAACGACCCGGATCCGTTTCAAGCCGTTCCAGAAAAACACCTTCTTTGGTAATTTTCCCCAAGGCTTGACGATCCGCCGAGCAACTCACCCCGATACCAATGGGCAGGCTAGCCCCATGCCTCGGCAATCGAATCACCCTTACGTCCAAGCAGAAATACTTCCCTCCAAACTGGGCCCCGATCCCACGTCTTTGAGTCATCTCAAGAATCTTTTCCTCGATATCCGGGCATCGTATGGCATGACCACGCGGATCACCGGCAACCGGTAGATCGTCCAAGTATCGGGCGCTTGCCAACTTTACGGTTTTTAAATTCGCTTCCGCGGAGGTACCTCCGATAACCACCGCAAGATGGTAAGGTGGACAGGCAGCCGTACCAAGGGCAGCAATCCTTTCGTCCAGATATTCAAGCAGGAGTTCTTCCTTCAGCAAAGAAGGCGTACCCTGGTGCAAAAAGGTTTTGTTTGCCGACCCGCCACCCTTTGCCATGAAAAGAAAATGATATTCGTCTCCGTCGGTCTGCATCAGATCAATCTGGGCGGGAAGATTGGAACGCGTGTTTCTTTCCTCGAACATTGCCAGGGGAGCGAGTTGAGAAAATCGTAGGTTGTCACTGGCATAAGTGCTCTCTATGCCTTTGGAAAGAGCCAATTCGTCCCCACCCGGCGTCCAGACCCCTCTACCCTTCTTGGCGAGAACGATGGCGGTTCCGGTATCCTGACACATCGGCAATATTCCTTCGGCGGCAATTTGCGAGTTGCGCAACAAATCAAGGGCGACGAAGCGGTCATTGTCGGACGCTTCTGGATCCTCGAGTATTTCACGCAACTGGCCAAGATGTCCGGGTCTTAGAAAGTGGGATATGTCATGAAATGCTTCGGCCGCGAGTCGTTCGAGAGCCTCGGGAAAAACCTTGAGGATGGGTTCACCCGAGAAGGTGTCCATTTCAAGATAAGTTTGCAAACCATCGATTTTCTTCCATGCCGCCTTGGCATAAGGATCACAAGGAAACATGAGGTTGTTTTCGGAAGACATGACTATTTTGCTACCGTATAAGAGGATACAAGTCGATAAAACCCTTGGGTTCCAGGAATTTCGATCAAGGAATCGATTCGCTTGCGGTAACCGATGAATCCACTTCGGGCAAGGCCCCGTCGACCTCGGCAATTTGAGATTCCGGTTCCTTGGCCACGACCGATCTTTTCTCGACCTTTATTGGAACTGTAAGCTTCTTGTTGTCCCGATATACGGTAAAGGGAACCACGGTGCCGGGCTTGGCAAAAAATGCGGCATGGGCCAAATCCCCTCGGTCCAACACCTCCACCGATCCGATCTTGATGATCTGATCCCCCTTTTTGAGGGAAGATTTGGATGCAGGGGAACCATCCACGGTTGCCTCTACGATTATGTCGAAAGTGTTTCGTTCACTGAGTTTCCTGGAAACCGTTACTCCGAACCATCCATAGTCGACACTGCCGGACAATAACAAACCGTCCCGAATACGCAGGCAAGCTTCAGCTGGCAGAATGAATGAAGAACCCAGGTCCGTAAGGGCGGAATGGGCAATGCCAACGAATCTTCCATGAAGGTCAAAGATAGGGGCACCGATTTCACCGGGTCCGAAGGGTACGCTGGATCGGATCATTTTAGTCGGAAAAAGATTCGTTCCAAAGGAAATTTCCTCGCTTTGCATCAATCCGAAAGTCGGACCTACGTTGAACTCCAACGCAAAGGTCAAACCAACGAGGATCGCACCCGGACCAATCTCCTCGGCACGATCGGCAACGGAAAGGAAGGGGAACTCTCTCTTCGCATTCATTACCTTGAGCATCGAGACGTTGCACAAATAATCATGTCCGATCAACTGGGCGAGGTAGAACACGTGCTGATGCTCGATCCAAATCTGATCCGCGTTACGCAATAAACCGGTGGTCAGGATATGGCCTTCCTTGCTCACCAAAAAACCACTTCCCATCTTGAGAACGCGGCTGGTTTTAACGACGGAAGTATCTTTTCGGGTGGCCTTTACCCGTACGACACAATCACTCGAACCCACAAAAATCTCCCGCACTCTGTCCTGTATGGAAAGAGATGGGTGGAAATCGGCTGATTCTGCGCGAAGCAGAGATAAGCAAGCGAAGATGCACAAGCTTGTGAATACAAGCCTTGCCATTCAACTAGAAGGTGAACTGAGAAGGATTCCGTAATCCGGCTTCCCCCGCATGCGTGAGCAGATAATGATTGAAGTTCGAACTGGCCCCGGCCATTTCAAACCTGGTACTGGTAAACGAATCAAAGGAATCTAGTCTGGCAAGTTGCATGACACCTTCACGTTCGAAGGTATGATCTTCCTCAACAAGCGCGACCAGGTTCGCTAGAGACGAGTTTTCCGATGAGTCTGCAGTGGACAAGGCAATCTCCGAATTCAAGGTATCCGTGCGTAGCAAGTTCCATCCAATAAGAGAAAGAACAAGTGCGGGTAAGGCTGCATAAACGGAGGCCTTGCGCAACCGGGCGGTTTTCGATCGCTCGCCCAGAGATGCGATCGCCCTACCCTTCACACGGTCCTGAAAACCGTTCCAAAAGTCTTCGCTGGGAAGATCCAGCTTCTTGGACTGAAAAAGATCGTCGAGGGATGGTTTGTCTTTCATGTCTTTTAATTTCTAATTCAAATATTCCGCCAAGTATGATTGTAATTGTTGCTTGGCATAGTGGAGACGCGATCGCACGGTACCTTCCGTACAATTCATAATTTTGGCAATTTCCTTGTGCCCGAGCCCATCTATTTCAAACAAAACCACAATCGTTCTATGTTTATCAGACAACTTCGACAGCGCTTCGTTCAATTTTTGATGTAATTCGTTGTTCAGGGCACTCTTCACGGAATTTGAAGAGGAGGAGGAGACCGCTTCCAATTCCTTGGAAACACCACCATCTTGACTCGCTTGATCAAAACTGAAAAACTTTCGGATCTTTCTGCGTTTCAAATGCGTAAGGGCCAAGTTAACCCCGATTCTGTAAAGCCAAGTGTAAAAGGAGGACTTGCCCTTGAACTTGGCGAGGGACTTGAAGGCCTTCACGAAGGACTCCTGGACTAAATCGGCCGCGTCATCGGCATTCATCGTCATGTTGTAAAGAACGGCGTACAAACGATCCCTGTAACGGATCATGAGGGCGTCAAATGCAGAAAGATCCCCGGATTTGGCCCTTTGAACGAGACCGATAACATCATCATGCGAGCTGTCGGATCCAAGCAACCGCGCTTCGTTGCCGACTGAGGAATCAACAGAATCGTTCATGGTTTCGATTCTGCAGAAAATTTGGTCAGACCGCAAGGAAATTGCTTGTTTTCAACCCTTCCACACGACTGAACTTTTCTTCAAACGATGCGAGAAAACCGCTCAATTCTCGCTTCTGGGACTCCTTCGGAAATTGATTGATCATGGATTTCGTGCGAGCATACGAAGATTCAAGATATTCGATGCAAGTCGGCAAGATCTCGTACTTTTCGAGTAAATCGATAAATCTTTCACGGTCGACCGGCTGAGTTTCCTGTGTACGCGGATGCCCGAGCAATTCCTCCACAAGAGAACGGTCCTGCGTACTTGCCGCATCTCTGAGCAGAAGGATTGGAAGGGTCAACTTTCCAGTCCCCCAGTCCGAACCGAGGGATTTGTCACTTTTGCGAGGATCTTCAAATGCATCAATCAAGTCATCGAACACCTGATAATTGATACCGAGAGACATACCGAATTGACCGGCCAGACGGATACAATCCTCGTCCTCGCCGGACAAATAGCAACCGATCTCACAGGATGCCTTGAACAATTCACCGGTTTTTCCATTTATGAAACCGATGTATTCATCCATGGAAACGTCCATGCGTCCGCGGGAAAAGGTTTGGCGGATTTCCCCGGTGCATGTCTTGCGTGTAGCCTGCGCAACGATCGAGCAAATTCGAGTGGTGGAAAATTCCGAAGCCATTTCCAGAGCGTATCCAAAAAGGGCATCTCCAAGAAGAACAGCGGCGTGGGAACCAATTTCGGCATGGATCGTCGGAGCGTTCCTGCGAACCTCGGCCCCGTCCAGAATGTCGTCATGAACCAAAGTAGCCAAATGCACCAACTCGAGGATGACCGATGCCTTCATCACGGAAACTTGCAAATCTTCGCTACGACCGGAGAACAGATAGACCAAGAGAGGTCTGATTCTTTTACCCCCAGCCATCGCCGCATTCAGGGCATGGATACGGACCTCCTCGTCAAGATTGGACAAAGAATCGGAAAGGTAGGCTTCGAAAAATTCAATAAAACGGGAAGAACGGGCCTGATGAGGCAAATCGTTCGATACGAACAGCGGTATGGAATTTTCGGACATCTACAGACAGACTAACGAAAAAGGCGCCGTAGACAAGTGCGTGAGAGAAAATACCGAAGTACTCTTACCAATCTCTCTTTTTGTGACGATTGGACTTGGTACGCTTGCGACGCTTGTGCTTGTTCATCTTCAAGCGACGCTTCTTTTTCAGGTTACCCATAAACGTTAGATTGTAATGTAATAAAAAATTAAAAAAAATAAAAAGACCCGCGTCTTCGGTTAGGAAGACGCGGGTCGCAAGACTGGCAACAACTTACTCTCACACAGCAGCGTGGCT
>JAYOWQ010000009.1:0-45922 GCA_038152055.1 Opitutales bacterium
CCACCAATTGGACCACCATGATGGATGCGGCAAGGAGTTTTATATCCAAAACCCACTCCTGAAAGCTAGATACTTTGATTAAAAAAGTTAAGAAAAGAACTTCCGTCTACCGTGGTGAGAATTTTTTACGCAGCTGTTTCTTTCCAATATCCATGAGGGGGCTCACTTCAAAGGATATCTTGACTGGGAACATGCTAGTTGCTTACATTTTAATCGTGAGACCGCCCATCTTCCTGCTACTTCTTCCAATGCTGCTCCTAACGGCGGAGGATAAGATGTCTCAAGCCAAATTTTTCAGAAATCTTGGCATCAAGCCGATCGAACAGGAAGCCGCTCCCTTCGGGGGTTTGAAGTCTTTGGTGCTCACGCACAGGGCGCTTGTAGAGGATAGAAAAAAACTGGAACTCATTGAGTGCGGGATTCGTGATCTCCGCCCATTTTCTTACCTTGAGGAGTTGGAGTGGTTGCGCCTGTCCCACAACCCCATTGTTGATCTTTCGCCCTTGAAGAACCTGACTAAATTGCAAGTTCTCAGTTTGTACGGGCTCCCAAGCGGTGATGAAACCAAAGCCATCGGCGGGATAAGCGATCTTACTCCACTTTCGGGATTGATTAACTTGTGGAGCCTGACTCTGGATGAAAACAAGATCACGGATTTGTCTCCCTTGGCCAATCTGGTCAACCTCAGAACCCTATATCTTACCGGTAACCAAATTGAGGATTTGCAACCGCTTGAAGGATTGACCGGTTTGCAAACCTTGTATCTTTCGGAAAATAAAATAGCTGGAATACAAAGCCTCAAACTTCTGACTTCATTGAGTTGGCTGAGGTTGAGCCGGAACGACATTTCCGACATCTGGCCTTTGGCCGGATTACAGCTCCTCGAGCAATTACGCTTGGATGGGAACAAGCTCAGTAATCTGGCGCCTCTTGCCAATCTGTTGGCAATGCAGGAACTTAATCTAAACGGTAATCGGATAAACAATCTGACCCCTCTTTCCAAGCTTTCAAGTATGAAGGAACTGTACGTGGATAACAATCAAATCAGTGACCTCTCGCCTCTCGTTGGAATGAAGCACTTGCGGGTTCTGACTTTCGCCAACAACGAGGTTTCCGATCTCACCCCTCTGCGGGCTCTGAGAAATTTGAAAACTTTAGTAATGACGGGAAATTCTTTTTCTCAGGAACAGGTCGATGGATTGATTGCACTCATGCCCAAGTGTGAAATTGTTTACCGTTGATCGGAAATTTCCCTTTTTGTCTCGACTCCAGCGGTAAAAAGCCTGCGGTGTTCAACCTTGCCGTTTTCAAAATATCGCAAAAACGAACCGTTTCCATCAGTGACGTTTGATTCGAGACACGGGGTTCCGTCAGGCTGCCACACGCTCATACTTACAAGATGGCCAATGCGATTAATGGAACGACAAGCCATTTGCCCATTGGAGTAGTATTCAGTCCATTCTCCATCCACTTCCCCATCCGTGGTCTGGCCGACAACCCCGAGGGCCCCGTTTGAGTGCCAGAAAACAAAGCTGCCTTGCATGCGGTCTTCCTTCCATTCGATTTCCGAAACTTTCGTCCTGTTTTCATCCGTGGTTATCCAAAGCCCCTCTCTGCGTCCCCTCTTAAGGTATCCCAGGCTGGAATGCTTGCCCGGAGAAGCTCTCTCCAATGTCCAGCCCGTGTATGGATTCCCATTTTCATCAACGTAGAGTTGAATCATTCCATACATCAGCTTTCTTTCCAGTCGAGACAAGGGAATGGCTTTTTTTTTCGCTTCCTCGAAGGTTGCCGGTTCCCGCAAGTCGGGCACGGTGCACGCGGAAGCGCACAAAATGGCCAAGGTTAGGAAAAATCTGGATGATTTGAGCATCGCTGCGATTGGAAATCCGACATACTACACGCTGCAAACGAGGAGGAGAAGGGTAATGTCATTGATCGTTTACCTAGGTTTGGATAATATGTTTCTCATGATTTTTATTCGTGAGGTATCGCTCTCCTTCGGGCACAAGAAATTGTTCAATGAGATTTCCGAAACGATAGGTCCGCGCGACCGGATTGCTCTGGTAGGTTCGAACGGATCGGGCAAGACTACTCTTCTTCGTTTGCTCATGAATGAAATCAGTCCGGACGAGGGCGCCATCGAAAAACCAGATTATGCGACCGTTGGATATTTGCCCCAGGATGGGGTGCATGCATCGAGTGGTTCGGTACGGGATGAAGCGGGAAAAGCGTTTGCCGGAGCGGCGGAATTGCGCGCCAAACTCGATGAGGCCGAAGCAAGGCTCGCCGAACTTGATCCGGAAGACGAGGAGTTTTACGATCTGATTGATTTGATGGGAGGATGGGAAACGCAGTTGTCGAGTTTCGAGCCCGAAAAAATGAATTCCAGAATCGAGAAGGTATTGATGGGCATGGGCTTTTCCAGGGAAGACGTTGACCGTCCGGTTGATGAGTTTTCCGGTGGTTGGCAAATGCGCATAGCCCTGGGAAAACTGCTCTTGCAAGCGCCTTCGCTACTTATTCTTGACGAACCGACCAACCATCTGGACGTAGTTTCCCAGAACTGGCTGGAACATTATTTAAAGAGGTATCAGGGAGCCATCCTTGTCATATCCCATGACCGAGCTTTTTTGGAAAACGTCACCGAGCGCACCATGGAACTCAAACTTGGTTCCCTAAACAGTTACAAGGGTAATTATACCTTTTACCTGAGGGAAAGCGCCGCTCGTCTGGAAAGGCAGCGCAAGGCTTACGTCAATCAGAAGAAGGAAATTCAGAAGGAGAAGGAATTCATCAATCGCTTTCGTTCGAACGTCAAGAAGGCGGCCATGGTTCAGAGTAGAATCAAGGCGCTTGAAAAGATGGAAATCGTCAAGCCTGAAGCCGAGGAGAAGAAAATCTATTTTCGGTTTCCACCCTCTCCGCCGGCCAGCCAGAAAGTGGTCGAACTTCAGGGAATGTCGAAAGCTTACGGCGACAACGTGGTCTTCGATGGTTTGGACTTGCGTATCGAGAAAGGGGACCGAATTGCGGTGGTGGGTGTGAATGGGGCAGGGAAGTCCACTTTGGCGAGAGTGCTTGCAGGAGTGGAACCTTACCATGCGGGCAAGCGGGAAGTCGGGGTCAATACGGTGATCGGGTATTTCGCCCAGCACCAGGCGGAGGAGTTGAATCCGGCCAACGAAGTATTGGCGGAAGTCGAAGAAGTTTGTGAGAACAACCCCGATGCCAATCCGCGGGCGGCATTAGGAGCGCTCTTATTCAGCGGCAACGATGCTTTCAAGAAGACATCGGTACTTTCCGGAGGAGAGCGCAACCGTGTAGCCCTGGCAAAATTGTTGATGAAGCCTTGCAATTTCCTGATCATGGACGAACCAACCAACCACCTGGACATACGGAGCAAGGAAGTATTGCAGGAGGCATTGAATTTGTTCGAGGGCACCGCCCTTATCGTCAGTCACGATCGATCCTTTCTTGATGGCGTGGTAACCAAGGTGCTTGAGATTTCTACACGCAAGGCCATGATGCTGACTTGTAACGTCACAGAATACATGGAGCGCCTGGAGGTGGAGGAGTTCTGATACGCAAACTTCTCAGTGCAGTAACTTCAAAGCAAGAAATCCACCCATCAACAAGAGACCGAAAATCAGGGCGAGCAAGTTGAAGTGTTTGTCTATTTTCTCTTTCATCGGTTCTCCGAACTTCGCCACCAGGGCCGCGATCAGGAAGAAACGGGCGGACCGGCTAACCGCGGAAGCCAGCGCGAATGGAACCAAGGCCATGCTCAGAACGCCGCTGGCAATGGTAAAGATTTTGTAGGGTATGGGGGAAAACCCGGCAAGAAAGACCAAAGGCCATCCCCACTCGGCATACCATTCCTGAATGCGATTGAATTTCTCTTCCGTAAAACCTGGCACGTATTGAAAGAACAAGGGCGAAAGACCCTCCCAGGCAAAGGCTCCAATGGCATACCCGGCCAGTCCGCCGAGTACCGAGGCAACCGAGCAGATGAAGGCAAAGCTGAAGGCTCTGCGAATACTGCCAAGGCAAAGCGGAATCAGCAGGACGTCAGGAGGTATGGGGAAAAAACTGGCTTCCGCAAAGGAGAGTAACCCAAGCCACAGGCCAGAAAGTTTTTTTTCCGCAAGGGAAAGTGTCCAGTCGTAAATCCGTCGAAGAGGGTTTCGTGCATTTTGCATGATGAGGAAAATGAAATTCAAATTGGAGGTCGGGATGGGAGTATGCCCAGATACGGTAATTCTCGAAAGCGACCAGCGAAGTCCAACCCATACCCAACCACGAATTCATTGGGGATGGAAAACCCAACCCAGTCGGCTTGGAAGCCGTTCGTCCGTCTTTCGGGTTTCTCCAGAAAAACGCATGTGCGGAGAGAATTCGGGTGAAGGGAACTGATTTCCTCGCTTGCATGCAAGAGGGTTCGACCGGTGTCAAGAATGTCATCCACCAAAAGTACCTCGCGTCCGTAAAGGTCGGATTTGAGGCTACCGGTGATTCGAGGTTTCGTTTCCGGGGTTACGGAATCCCCGTAACTGGAAATTCGCAGGCAGTCCAATTGCGTGGGAACCTTGAGCAAGCGCAATAGATCCGCAGTAAAGACCAAGGCGCCGTCCAGAATGGAAACAAGCAAAATTTCCTTGCCCGAATAATACTGATTGATTTCTGCAGCCATGGATTGCAAGCGTGCGCGAATTCGTTCCTCGGATAGTAGGACGGTTGGAATAATGGGTTCGGAATTCATTTTACCCTCAGTAATTCATCGATGCTTGCCTGTGCCGATGAGGCATAACCGCCTCCGAAGAGATTGAAGTGATTGAGTTCGTGGTAAAGATTGTAAAGTGTCTTGCGAATTTTGAAACCCGGGTCCACGGGATATTCGCTTTCGTACGCCTGATGAAAAGACGAAGAGAAACCGCCGAACATGTAAGTGAATGCAAGATCACACTCGCGATCACCGTAGTAACTCGCCGGGTCGAATAAAAACGGTTCCCCATTGCTGTCATAACTGGCGTTCCCACCCCAAAGATCTCCGTGGAGCAAAGATGGGTGGGGAAGGTAGGAATCAAAGAACTTCTCGATGCCGGACAGCAAGGTTTCCGTCCCGTCGAAACGCCTGCCCTTGCGGATGGCTAGATCGAACTGATGGCGAAGACGGTGGTCCCGATAGAAAGAGGGCCAGTCGGAGGATGCGGGATTGGGTTGGGGGGTCGCCCCGATGCAGTTGTCCATTTTCCATCCGAAATACTCCTGTTCGATTCTGTGCATCCGGGCGAGTTGGTGTCCAAGTTTGCTTTGCCCGGCAGATGAATTTCCGCCCTCAACGATGAATTCGAGGATGAGGTACGCCTGATCATCCTCGATTCCATGGCCTATGACCTCGGGTATCCGCATGGTTTCAGTCTCTCTCATTTCTTGAAGGGCGAGTCCCTCGGCCTCGAAAAAAGGAAGAAAGGACGCCCGGTTGCGTTTGATGAAAAATTCCCTGCCGTCCACTCCGGTTATCCGGGATGCCCGGTTGATGCAACCACCGGATACGGAATTGGATGAACGGCATAGGAAAGACCGCCCGGTTTTATCCTCAATCTTGCGTTCGATTTCGCTTGGGGAATGCGCCATCGGTTAAGGAATGCCTCTAGCGGTCTTCTGTTTTCTCAATATGGTCGAGAATACGGACACATCCATCCTCCATCATGTCGAGTACTTTTTCGAATCCGGAAGGCCCTCCGTAGTATGGGTCGGGTACTTCACTTTCCCCGGAGCTTACAAAATCACAGAATGGACGAATCTTACTTTTTAGCGAGCTTTCGGGAGCTAGTTTGTGAACCTCGGAAAAGTTGAAATCGTCCATGGTTAGAATAAGGTCGGCCTTGCGATAATCCTCATTATTGATCATGCGTGCTGAACCGGTAATCTTCAAACCCCGGGCTTCAGCGGCCTGACGCATACGATGGTCTGGCGGGTTGCCCTGGTGCGAGCCGATGGTTCCCGCGGAATCGCAGGTAATTTTCCCCGAGAGTCCACGCTCTTCGACCAACTTTCTGAAAGTACACTCCGCCGAGGGTGACCGGCAGATGTTTCCCCAACATACGAACAACAAGTGCATAGGTAATAAGGATGTGCCAAGGATTCGCTCGATTTACAAGGCGTAAAAGGATGCGAGAACTCCTTCAGGTGACTTGACATTCTCAATCTTGCTCATTGGATACTGTTGTCTTGAGCAAATCTCTAATAATATTCGGTTGCGGATACGTTGGGTCCGAACTTGCCCGCCGAGGTCTTGAGAAGGGGTGGTCCGTCTCCGCCCTCACTCGTAATGCGACAACCGCCGATGAGCTGAAAAAATCTGGCGTCCGGGTGGTTTTGGGGAATTTGCATACCGACGATTGGTGGGGTGATTTAGATGGGGAATACGATCAGGTCGTAAACTGCGTGGGTGCGAGTTCTCCAAGCCTGGAAGGTTACAGGGAGTCCTACGTCGCAGGCATGGAATCGATCATCGGTTGGTTGAGGATCGCTCGTTCAAAAGCAAGCAATTTGATCTTTACCAGCAGCACTTCCGTGTATCCTCAAACCGGAGGGGTGTTGGTCGATGAACTATCCGACACTTCCGGAGCTTCCGCTCGTGGGCAAATTCTTCTCGAAGCGGAAAGAAGTTGTCTCGCCCATTCCAGGGACTTTGCGATGAGGAGTGTCGTGATTCGTTTTTCAGGGCTTTATGGCCCCGGCCGGCACCTGTTGGTGGATAAGATCCGCCGGGGCGAACCGATGTCTGGAAATCCAGACAGAGCGCTCAATTTACTTCACCGTGACGATGCCGTTTCCGCATTGATCGAGGTTATGCAAGCCGATCCCCTCATCGAAGGAGGAGTTTTCAACGCCTGTGACGGTCAGCATGCTTCCCGTGGGGAAATCGTCCGTTGGATAGCCGATCGATTCGGAGCGGAAGTTCCGGAATTCATCGGTGCCGAGGAAGACGATGGACCTGATCGCCGGGTTGACGGTTCCAAAATAAGGCAAGTGATGAAATGGGTCCCGAAGTTTCCTGATTTTCAATCCGGTTACGAAGATTTTCTTGCCAGAGAGTAAGAGGAACTTTTTTATCACTTTCATGGCAGGCGTAGGAAAACTTCTCAAACAAGCGCAAAAGATGCAAAAGCTGATGGAGGAGGCTCAAGCAAAACTTTCCGAGGAGATTATTGAAGTGAGCGGAGGTGGCGGAGCGGTTTCAATCAAAATCACCGGGCAGGGAGAATTCAAGGATTTGAAGCTAGATCCGGAATTCCTCAAGGAGGACTCTTCGTTTGTTTCGGAAGCGATACTGCAAGCCGTTGTCGATGCATCGCAGCAGGCTAAAAAGAGAAGTGACGATGCCATGGGCAGCCTGACAAGTGGCATCCAAATGCCTGGTTTCTTTTAAGTCGGGGGTGTTTTGACTCCGCAGTACCAAGCTTTGGTACAGGCACTCAAGCGGTTGCCTGGACTGGGATACAGGTCCGCGGAAAAAGTGGCCCTTCATTTACTGGTAGAAAGTCCGTCATCAGCCAGGACTCTGGTGGAAACGATTCAGCAAGCAGGAAGCTCGCTTGGTCCCTGCGAAATTTGCGGAAATCTTGCGGAAGAATCGCTCTGCGCTTTGTGCTCGTCGGATTCTCGGGATTCTTCGCAGATTTGTATTGTCGAGGGAGTGACGGATCTTTTCGCCATTGAACGGGCGGGTGTCTTTCGTGGACTGTATCACGTGTTGCACGGCAAACTCTCCCCGGTTCGAGGTGTTGGTCCCGAAAAACTCAATCTGGGTGAACTTTCGAACAGATTGATGGATGGCTCCGTGAGAGAAGTCATTCTGGCCCTGGGAAATGACATGGAGGGAGAGGCGACATGTCATTACCTGAATCAGGAAATTCTTGCCGGTCTTGAATTGAAGGTTACCCGGATAGGGTTCGGGCTTCCGAGTGGGGGAGGGGTTACCTACGCGGATGAGGTTACGCTGCGTAGCGCCTTGGATGGTCGCAAGGCATTGATCTAATTCAGTATTTTACCCAGTTGCCCGTCCGGTAATTAAAATATTTCGGATTTCCAGAGTCTGAGGAATCGTGGTAGATCCAACTTTCCGAGCTGGCCATCCAGAGATAGGAACCGTTGAAAGTATTTGCTTCGACCCATAACCAATGAAGATCGGGGTGCCAAAGCCAGTAATCGTGTAGCGTTTTTTTGGTCGGAGAATACATCCATCTCATCGGGTATAGGTAGACCCAGTCATCATTGGCTTGAATGAGGAATCCCAGCCAACTCTCCACCCACTGACCTGTCTTTCGCTCGAATACAGCAACCACGGATGAATTTTTTTCCAGCAAAATAAATGTCTGGGCGGACTTGGGGTCGGCAACCGCATCACCATCCCAATGGGAGAATGCGTATCCATCCAGGGCTTCTGCAAGGATTGTGATTGTACTTCCATAATCGAAGGTTCCTCCTGAAGTCACGCTCCCTCCTTCCATGCTTGTTACGCCGAGATGTAGAGCGATTTTGGAAAAGTTTGCAGTTACGCTTCTGTCTTCGTTCATGAGAACGGAAGTATTGGCTTCGGATGAGGAGGATATTCCGGTTCCCGTCCATCCGGTGAAGTAATATCCTTGGAGGGGAGTTGCGGAAATCCCGGCTTCGGAATTATACTCGAAGTCGCCCCCGTTTGAGACGCTGCCTCCGATTTGCGAGCTGATTGACAATTTATGAAAGTTTATCGAGAAAATGGCTGAAATGGATCGGTCCATCGTCATGTCCACCGTGGTGGAGGGGGAGTTGGGATCGCTAATGCCATCGCCATTCCAGTGAGAAAACGAATAACCCGTGGAAGGAGTGGCAATGATTTCGGCCTGCGTTCTATAGGAGTGACTGCCTTGACCGGTCGCCGAACCTCCTGCGCTCGTTGAGATCGTCAGTTCATGTGAGTTGAGTGAAAAGTTTGCGGTGATATTGACGTCTTGCTCTACGAGCACGGTGGTGTTGGCTTCGGAGAAATCGGTTATGCCGGGGCCACTCCATGAGATGAAGGAATACCCGGTATGTGGAATCGCAAGGATGGTCACGAGAGATCCGGATCCGTATTCGTCACTGCCTTGACTCGCTCCACCTGCTTCCGGAGATTCTGAAATGGACAACAGGAATTTTTCTGGATCACGGATTCTGAAATTTGCAGTTATCGAATGGTTTTGATCCATGAGTATGCTGGTGGACTGCTGCGATGAATCCGTTATCCCCGTACCATTCCATCCATCGAAAACATACCCTTCGTCCGGTATGGCTTTTATATCGGCATAGGTTCCATGTTCATGGGTGCCTGATCCTTCGACGCGCCCGCCCGTTTCACTGGATACGTTCAGATCGTAAAGGTTGATGGAAAAGGAGGCTGAGACAGAGCGTGGTTGTGTCATCAGAACGCTGGTGGTCGCGGCATTCTTATTCTGTACGCCATCTCCCGTCCATTGATGAAAAGAGTATCCCGTCAGTGGTGTTGCGGTGATGGGGGCCAGCGCGCCATGGTCATGATCGCCCCCCTGGGAAACGGAACCTCCATTCCCCGCATTGAGGGCGAGGACATAGTTCTTGATGGTGAATGAAGCGGAGATGTTGCGGTCCTCGGTCATATGGACGGAGGTGGATGCATCGCTCGAATTGGAGATTCCCGGGCCTTCCCACCCCGAAAAAGTGTATCCATCGTCCGGAGTTGCAAGTATTGGAGCCTCTTGATTATAGGTGTAATTTCCCTCACCCGTGATCGAGCCTCCGCTGGATGCGGTGATGGTGAGTTGGTAAGAGTCGAGGGCGAAGGTCGCTGAAATTTCACGGTTGGCGGTCATGGAAACGGTGGTGCTGGCAGAGTCCGTTTGGGTCACGCCAATTCCCGTCCATGAGACGAAGGAGTATCCAGTATCGGGGATGGCGGTGATCGAAGCCAGTGTCCCGGAGGCATGGGTCTGCGCTTCGGTGGGAGTGACCCGTCCACCTTGTCCGGCGGAAACCGACAGGCTGAAGGTTTGTACGAAATTCGCGGTGAATTCCTTGTTTTCATTCAGAGTAAAGGAGTATGGGTTGCTGTTCGAGGCTTGGGAACTTCCTTCATGCCAGTTGGAAAATTGGTAATGAAGGTTGGCTACGGCATTCAGGGAGACGTTGCTTCCCTTTGGATAGGTGCCGGTTCCATTGATTTGACCGGCTCCTTCCGGGCTCACGGAAACATAAATTGTGTAGCTTGGCAAAGCCCCGTCACGCATGGGGGATCGATGAAAGGTTGGCCAGGGGGAATCATCGGCCGGGCCCGAACCAAGGTCCAGGCAATACAAGGCCTTGTCATGGCAACCGAAATAGAGTTTGTTATCCGCAGTCAGTACGGGCGATGAATCCACTACGCCACCAATGATCGACTCATTGCTCCATTGCATGGTTCCCGTTGCGATGTAGCAATACAGACGGTTCTTTCCGCTACCGGCATAAGCAATGATATAAACCCTTCCCTCCTCATCTACTACGGGGCTGCTGTAAAAAACGTCTCCTACCAGTTCCTCCCACGTGGGAATGTTTTCCGTCGTGGCCGAATAGGTGGAGAGAGCCCTGAGGTATCCGTCCCTGCCTGCGAAGAAAACTTCGTCATTCAGCCCAAGCACGGGAGATGAATCGACCCGGTCGCCGGTCAAGTACTTCCAATTGAGGGTCGCGTTCGTTCCATGGTCGGCCAGGCTGTAGCAATATCCGTTACCACATCCAAAATAGAGGTTGCCATTCTCATCAATGGCCGGGGATGATAAGATGGAATTGTTGAAGTCCGTGACTTCTTCGGTTGCGTAGGTCCATTTTTCCGTGCCGTCGGGATGGATCGCGTGAAAGACCCCTCCTTCATCTCCGAAATAGATGGTTCCGTCCGTCCCAATTGCCGCGGAGGCGAAAATGGGATTGCCCGCAAAGTATTCCCAAGCCAGAGAACCATCCGAATTGAGGGCATAAAAAACCGTGTCATGAGAACCAAAATGAATCAGACCGTTGGAACCGATGGCGGGACTTGCGGTGACGTGACTGTTGGTTGGATAAGTCCAAAGGCGCGAACCAGTCGATGAGTTTATCGCGTGAAGTTTGTTGTCCCAGGAGCCGACGTAGATGATGCCATCCTCGGATATGGCGGGAGTGGAATCCACCCAGTCGCCCGTTTGAAAGGTCCACTTTGTAGTGCCGTCGGGCCTGAGGGCATGGAGGGAATGGTCGTTCGATCCAACGTATACGTTTCCGGTCGCGTCAACCGCGGGAGAGGAAAAGATCACACCCTCGGTGGTGATTTTCCTGACCAAGGTTGGGGGAGTCTGGGCAAGGGAAGTCAAGAAGGGATAAAGACAAAGCGCCGCAAGCATTGGAATCCTGAATGAGCTTTGGCCGTACATGTCTATCGAAGTTAGGTAGAGTAATCTTAGTGGAAAACCAAAGTACTTTACAAATTCTTACTTCGATTGAGTTTCGAGCATTGGTAGCTTAAGAGAGAAACTTGATCCTGATCGGTTGTTGGAGATGAGTTCCAGAGTGCCTTCCATGCTTTCGGCGAGCTGCTTCGAAAGAGCTAGACCGATTCCGGTACCTCCTGGTTTGGAACTGACAATGGGTGAGAAGAGAACGCCGGACAAGTTGTCTGGAATTCCCCCGGCATCGTCGGACACTAGAATTTGAAGAAATTGGCCATCCGTATGAAAGTTCAATTCAATTCTGGTATCCTTTTTTGCGTCGATGGAATTTTGAAAAAGATTGGAAAGTATGGCCAAAGACAAATGGCATTGAAGGTTATCCAAAAAAATTCCTTGCCGGAATTCTTCAGGTGTCACGATGCTGGCAGATGGATGATCCGAGGAAAATCTCTTGCATGCGAGTTCGCAAAAATCCCTGAGGTCGATGAAGTAACTTACTTCCCCCTCTTCCATTTCCCCAAGTGATTGCAAAACCCGTTTCACCAGGATTTGAATACGCTCCAAGCTCTGGAGCAATTCGGAATCCGCGCGTTCATTGCTCTGGGTTCGAATATCGTTGGATATCGATTGAAGACTTGTTAAAGGGGATTTCAGCCCGTGCATCAAATGACCGGTCATGGCCCCAAGTCCGGCACTTTTGAATGCGTTGGAAAGTTTGCGGTTCGTTTCCGCAAGTACTCGAGATTTTTCTTCCAGCATGATTTCCTTGCCGCTGAGTTTGGAGATCAATATCCAGTATACGATAGCTAGGACAAGCAGTGCTGCGATACAGAGGATTGTTCCTTGCACAAGTAGAGTCCGGTCAATTCGTTCCCAGGATTCACGTAGCGGATCGAGCAATAATTGAAATTCTATAAGGTACTCGCTTTCCAACTCTTCCGGGCGAAGGGTAAGCCCCCAGGTCCGTTGATCCAGAGTGCGGTGACTCCATCCCTGAAGTAAAATCTTCGAAACCATCTCGGGTTTGAGAGTGGAGGAGTCGAGGGAGGTCACAAGATCGGCTGGATTGCCATAGGCGTCATAGGCCTGTACCCCGAAAACCTGTGGTATCTTCAAACTTTGCAATGCGCATTGTTCGATTGTTTTCCTGGTATTGAAAAGGAAAGAATCGGCATATATTCTTCCTGATGAAGAGTTCAGGTCATTGGAGAAGGAAACCAAGGTCTGGTCTTTGTAGATCTTGTCGAAGGAAGTTTTGAGCGAGTGATATTCCGACTCTATGGCTTGCTGATGTAACTGGGACCTGCAAATCCCAAGCAGGCAGGCCACGATGATGATCATGATGAGCCCGGTGCAAGCATAGGCAACCCATCCTCTTTTTCGGGCTCCCTTATTCATTTTTCCCAGCTCATTCCGATTGTCCAGAAGTTACTGTCGTATTCGAAGGAGGCGTCGTTGGAGTTTTCCTTTTCATGATTCCATTTTATGAAACCGGCCCAGTGTTTTCCGATTTCACGGGCAATCACAAGGTCGAAGTTCCAGCTTTTTCGGTCGAGATTTTCATCCTCGCTGGTTTTTCGATCGGTGTAACGAACGTCACCGAAGCCCCCGGTTAGATCGATCGACCAAGGATGCAGGGAAATTCCCTGCGAGAGCGTAAGTTTCCATCGGTTGTAGTCGTAATAACTTCCGCTGTCGTCCGCCGTGTTTTTGTAACTGATTTTCATTCCGGTCTTTTCAAGTCTTTCATCCATATGGGAATATTCAAGAGAGAGTGAGGTTTCCACGCTCTCTCCGCGAAGCTTTCCCGTAAGTTCGGTTCCGTCTCCTTCCTTTGGCCTTCTGTGTTTGTACCTCGTTTTCTCACCTTTCAGGTCGGTTGACCATTCCCAACGTTCAGCGAGCGCGCCCGTCAACGAAAGGGATACTTGAAGATCTTCACTCTCATCCTTGATTTTTCGATAAACCTCCCTTTCCCATCCTAATTTGAATACACCGAGCAAATGATCATCTGCGCGCCACTCCAGTCTGGGATGGATTGCTGAACGGTTGGAGGTAACCTTCATGCGGTAGGGTAGGTCGATTTCTGAAAAATCCATTCCCTGGTCGTAGTAGGTGTGCTGAAGGCGAAGTCCATAACCTAGAAAGTTTTGCTCAGGGGAAAAGGAATAGTCCATCATCCCAAGAACCATTCCGGCAAGGTCTTCGTCGCCTAGATCGGAGAATTTCTTGCCCTCGGCAAATAGGTAAAGCAATAATTCGCGCCTGGGATTGCCTTGCCTAAGTGAAAAAGCTTCCAGACCAATCATGGTGTAGGGACTTCCTTCAGGGTGGTAATTTCCATACAGAGGATTGTCCGAATATCCCACTGCGGATTCAATCGTCAGGGAATTGAACCAGGGGGAGAGGGGTTCGAGATGAGGTTCAACCTCTCCCGGTTGTTCCTGAAAAAGATCACCAAAAAGCAGATTTTCTATTTCTTCGTCCGTAAGTTCCGTTTCAGGTTCGGTGGACGGGGGCCTCTCGCTATTTGGGGTTTTGGAGGAAAATTGATCGAGCTTCCCTTGCGTTCTTATTTGAACGATCTCTCCAAGATTGGAGTGAAAGTCGTCGAATGGGCGCTCCACGCCGGAAAGGTTGAGCGTGAGCATGAACTGGGCAATCGAGAGGCAACCGGCTCCCAGCTTGTTCCCGTTGGACTTCGTTAGCCTAACGGGAGCCATTTAAAATAAACGGAGAGGTTCTCGATTGAGAACCTCTCCATGCCGAATCGAATCGGGCAATGTTTTCGGATCCGAGAATCAGTTCAAAAATTATTTGCTCTTAAAGGTCAGAAGTTCGGGTTTCATCGATTTCGATTTGTTCCCTGACTTCCTTCTTCAAGGCCTTGGACGTATCTTTGATATCCTTGTGTTTCTCCTTGTTCGCCTCCTTGAAGGCAGTGATCAGAGTCTTGCGCTCATCTACGGATGCATTCTTAAGTTTTTCGTGAAGGGCCTTCTGGGCATCGTGAAGCTCCTCTTTCATAACTTTTATAGCTTCAAGATCTGCCTTCAATCCATCGGAAAGCTCAATTTCGGGCCTGTCAGGTCGAGCAGGTCGGGATTCCTTGATTTGCTCACGGATAGCTTCGTATTGTTCCTTTATCGCCTGATGCTCGACCTTGTTGTCTTCCTTAAATTTCTCAACGGCTGCGTTTCTTTCCTCCTTGGTCGCATCCTTTCCAAGTTTGGCCAGAGTTTCCTTGAGTTCTGCATGGAGGGCATCCTTCTTTTCCTTGATCGCATCGAGTTCAGTCTTCACTCCATCGGGCAACTCAGGTTTTTCAGCTCTCTTTTCCTTAACGCTGTTACGAAATCTTTCTTGCAGTTGCTTCAATCGCTTGCCGCCATCCTCAAGGGATAGATCTCCGTTTTTGACCGCTTCCTTGATTTCTTTTTCAGCATTGACGAATTCGCGGGGTTTGGGTCTGTCGAGTCCTTGCCCTCCCTCGGGCTTGCTTTGCAGCCCATTCGCATCAGGTCTTTGTTTTCCCGCCGGCTGTCCCTTGGGGCCAGCTTGTCCAAGGCAAAGGGAACTCATAAGAAAAGAGGACGTGATGAATATAGTAAGGAATTTTTTCATGTTTCTATGGTTTCTGGGATTTACATTACTGGCAATTGATAATTCAGTTTTCGCGCCAAGTCGCATGAAATTTTCAAGTTGCTGAAAATGAATGGCTTGTGGAATTGTTGCTCAATATTCTGATGTGTTTGGCAGTTCATTTTGGGAATATTTCTAAATTTCATGCAAGCGGGATGGGGAATATTACCCGTTTTTTCCTCTGGGTGGGTCAAGCCGGTACCTCAAGTAATCACGCGGAACACCCAAGAGGCGAGCGGCTGCGGAGACATTCCCATCAGCCTGTTGAATGGCTTGGTGAATGAGGCGCAAGATTTGATTTTCCAGTTGAAAGCCTGATGAAGGAAATTTGAAGTTCTGGTTGAGCCAGTCGGAGTGTTCGTCTACCTCCGTTCCAATCCCTTGGCTTCCCCTCGAGGAAGGCAGGTGCAGGAGGTTTCCTGGTTCGTGAAGAACGATGGCGCGTTCGAGTTCATGCAAGAGTTCACGATTGTTTCCGGGCCACTTGTGATTTTTCAAGTATTCCAAACTTTCTGCATCGAGCTCCGGTTTGGATATCCGATATTTCTGGGCAAGTCCAAGCAGGAGATGATCCGCCAATTTTTCTAAATCCTTGGAGCGTCGGAAAAGAGGGGGGATGGAAATGCGCAGCAGGTCGAGACGGTGCATGAGGTCCTCCCTGAATTTCCCCTCTGCAATCAATTCGCTTAAATCACAATTTGCAGCCGCGATGATACGGGCATCAATGGCAATATCCTTATTTCCTCCGACCCTTCGGATTTGCCTGCTTTCAATCGCCAGTAGAAGTTTTGCCTGAGCCGCAAGCGACAAACTGGCTACTTCATCCAAAAAAAGGGTACCTCCATCCGCAGCCTCGAAGAGTCCGATTCGGCCGTTCTTGGCATCAGTAAATGCGCCCTTTTCGTGTCCGAACAATTCTGATTCGACCAAGTTTTCGGCAATCGCCGAGCAATTGATGACGATAAAGGGCGCCCTGGCCCGGGGACCATTGGCATGCACCCAACGGGCGTAGGTGGATTTGCCGGCTCCGGTGGGGCCATCGATCAGCAGGGGGGGGAGGTTTTCCCGCAAGCGATTATCGGCCGCGAGAATTTTTTGCAATTGGAGCAAATCTTCTGAAAACGCCCCATCAAAGAACAAGTGCTGGGCTCGCTCCCTTACGTCTTTGTTGATGTGTTCGTTAACCCTTCTGCTTTTAAGGTTGGTCTGGGCATGATTGAAAAGCAGGGGGAGCTCATCCAGATCAAATGGTTTGGATATATAGTCCGCCGCCCCTAGTTTGATGGCTTCAACCGCAGATTTTATTCCGCCATCCCCGGTCATTAATATGCACAGTGTATTGTCGGCCACCTTGCCATTCTTCAACAGACTGAGGCTCTCGCCGTCGGGAAGATTGAGGTCGAAGAGGGCAAAGTCAAAAAACATCTCTCCAAGCGCCCGTTCCGCCCCGCAACAATCGCTCACCAGGGTGACTTCCATTTTTAGGTTCGTGAGATAAGCCTCGATCCTCTTGCCAAGCAACAAATCGTCTTCCAGCAAGAGGACTTCCTTTCCTTTCAACGATTCGCTAGCCGACATGAATTGCACGAAATGAACCGCTTTTTCAAGTCGAGTCGACAAGAAAAATCTTTTTCCCTCGGTCACACCCTGTCATTGTCGGCAGATTCGTGAAGTTCGATTTGAAATTTTTTTGGCTGATCTTTTGGACAAACGCCCTCGATGCCGTGGTGTCCCCGCTTGGGCGTATTCCGGATTGGAGTGAACTCGACGCTTTTCAGTTCACGATGACCCGGACCGAGTTTGCGCGCGCGCTGAACGAGGTATACTGTCCGCGGGAAGAATGGTGGCAGTCATGGATCGTCCTTGACGAAGGGCAAGTCCGGGTGCGAAAGCAGGGAGGAACCGATGACTGGTACGAGTTGAATTTTAAGATCAATTCGGATCTCAACGATTCTTCAGGCCCTGAGATTCCGATTCCATCGCTTGCCGGCCGGGTAATCGCCTTGGATCCGGGGCATATCGGTGGTGATTGGGCGGAAATGGAACACAGGCACTTTCAGAGATACGGGGATGCTCCGGTCCGGGAGGGTGATCTCTCCCTTGCCGTCGCCCGGCGTCTTGTGGGAAATCTTACTGAACTGGGCGCCCGGCCCGTTCTTTTACGTGATCGTGCCGAACCAGTCTCAAAATACAGACCCGAAGATTTTATCGATATGGCCGTTCAATGGTCGGATCAATTCATGGAGAAATCGAACGGCGCGTCCGGGAGAGAAGAACTGATCAGGGATCGGTCGGAATTATTGTTTTATCGAGTCAGTGAAATACAGGCTCGTGCCGATCTCCTTGCCGAGATCAATCCAGACTTGGTCATTTGCATACATTTCAATGCTGCGCCCTGGCCCGATGAGGAGAAGCGCGATCTGGTGGACCGTAACGACCATCACGCTCTAGTGAACGGTTGTTATATGGGCGGAGAAATGGCTTATGACGATCAACGCTACGAGCTTATGTTTCGCTTATTAAACCGATGGCACGAAAGTGAAAGACCCCTGGCCGAATCGATTGCCATGGCCTTTTCGCAAGCCACTGAACTGCCGGCATTTTCTTACAAGGGGCCCAACGCTCTAAAAGTCGGGAACGTTCCGGGGGTATGGGCTCGCAATTTACTGGCTAATCGAATCTATCGATGCCCGGTTGTTTTTCTCGAGCCTTACGTCGCGAATTCCAAGGGATCCTACAAGAGAATTCAGCAATACCTGACTGGAAAGCTGGGGGAAGAGTGCGATATCGTCCGGGAATATTCCGATACGGTGACCGAAGGCTTGCGCAATTACTTCAGGGACTGAGGTAACGACCTTATTTTTTCAAGGCCTCCTTGATCATGCTGATGACTTCTTCTTCAAACGCGGCCACCGCTTTGCGTTGTCCGACAAGCTTGAGAAATATAGACCCTTGCCTGCCCTCGACGATTGCTCCTAACAGGGAGTGATCGGGCATCGGCGTTTTCGGGCCAAAGGGTGAGCCGCTCAGAAAGGTGCCGGTTGCGCGGGCATAGGTAACTTTGACTTCCCCCGTGATCGTTTCCTCCAAACGATCATCCTGAAGATCAGTGAACTGTTTTCTCCAGCGATCAATATTGGCCCGTACGCCCCCTCCACCGCTGGGTCCAAAATAGAAAAATACGAGTTCGGCAGTATGTCCGGCCTCGGACTTTAGTTGGAATTGAGCCTTCCGCATCGAGGAAGTCGGCTCGCTTTGCACCCATTCGTCGGGCGCTACAAATCGATAACCGGCAACTTCCACGACGTTGGCAAATGCGAGCGCGGGAAGAAAAAGTAAAAGCGACAGGGTTGATTTCATGGTTTGCAAGGGTTGAAAGAATCCGGATTCTTGATTTTGGTGACAAAAAATTACTTGGGTTTCCTGAAGATCATCATGTGCTGTTGGGGAAGGATGTCCAGAGTCTCGGTCCATTTCAGACCGAAACTTGAAATTTCCTTGATCGCTTGTTCTTGGGACATCTTGTGAAGTCGCTTGATTGGAACCAGAGGATCTTCCAGTCGGTACTCGATCAGCACGAGTCTACCCCCTGGTTTGAGAGACTGAAAAATGGAGTTTCCCATTTCATGAGGATGGGAAAATTCATGGTATGCGTCGACGATCAGCAGGCAGTCGACGCTGTCGGACGGAAGTTTAAGGTCAGTGATCTCGCTGAGCACGGGTTGTAGATTCTCAACCCTAAGCTTGCTCATTTTAGCTCGAATGATTCCCAGCATTTCAGGGGATATATCGACTGCGAATACCTTGCCTTTTGGGACAAGCGGAGCGATTCTGAAGGAAAAATACCCGGATCCCGCGCCCAGATCCGCCACGTGATCCGTGGGTTGGAGACGAAGATTTTCGATAAGCAAATCGGTGCGCTCCTGTCTCTCCCTTTCCGGTCTTTCCAACCAACCTGCGCCGAGATGCCCCATTACCTTCGAAATCTCTCTGCCCATGAAAAATTTGCCGATTCCATCGACGGAAGCCTCTCCCGTTTCATATATTCGATCGGCCTTGCCAAGGGACAAGGATGACACAAAGGGCAATATAGCCAAACAAAGCGCGGCGGTATGAGTAGGGTGATTGAACAAGGGCATTTCTTTTTTTTCTACGTTGTAGAGATGAAGGCAAATCAATATTGAACCAATACGGTTAAAGGCTTAAGGTGAACCTTTGACATGAAAGTTATTCGAGCCAAGAGCGCCGGGTTTTGCTGGGGAGTCGAGAGAGCCATCCAAATCGCGCGTGAAGAGGCCCAGGGAGGGCGGAGAACCGTTTACACGGACGGTCCTCTGATTCATAACAAACAAATGATGAATGCCCTTGGCAAGGAGGACGTTCGTGAGGTGGGCGATTACCAGAGCAACCGCGAACTCAATTTGCCCGAGAAGGAAGACGGCAAGGAATCGGTGGTAGTGGTGCGCGCTCATGGCATTTCTCCTCAACGCCGGGAATACCTCAAAGGCCTCGGTCTGCCGTTCCGGGACGGGACCTGTCCGGATGTCGGCATTATTGCAGGAAAAGTGAAGAGTCACGCCGAGCGGGGTTATGACGTCGTTATATTTGGAGATCCTCGGCATCCCGAAGTGATCGGTCTGCTAGGATATGCCCAAGGCCGTGGACACGTCGTTAATTCGGTTGAGGATCTTAACGAATTACCACAGTTCGAGGGTTCCGTTGCCATGGTTTCCCAATCGACCATGTTCACTCACGAATTCAAGAAACTGACCGGTATCCTCTCGGAGCGATACCCTGACTTGCTGGTCTTCGACACCATATGCGGGGCGACGAAGGAAAGGCAGTCCGATCTTGTGGAACTGGTCAGCGAGGGAGCGGAGGCAATCGTCGTAATCGGGGGCAAGCATTCCGCAAACACGAGAAAGCTGGCCAAGCTGGCGGCCTCTCATGATCGACCCACTTTCCACGTCGAAACCGCGGAGGACTTGGACGAGGCAGCAATTGGTGAATTCACGATAGTTGGAGTGACCGCTGGGGCTTCCACCCCTGAATTCATTATTCGTTCCGTGTGCGAAAAACTCGAAACGCTCTAAATTTTTCATGAAAGACATTCCTTCCAATGTTCTAGCCGAACGATATGCGTCTTCGGCGATGTCACAATTATGGTCATCCGCGGGCAAGGTTACGCTCGAGAGAGAATTCTGGATTGCAGTGATGCGTGCCCAGAAGGAACTGGGAGTGGATATTGACGATTCCGCAATCGAGGCATCGGAAAAGGTGAAATTCAAAGTGGATCTTGAGTCGATCCGTCGGCGGGAAGCGGTTACCAAGCATGACGTCAAGGCCCGGCTCGAGGAGTTCGCCGAACTTTCGGGACATCAGCACGCTCACAAGGGCATGACCAGCCGTGACCTTACTGAAAACGTGGAGCAATTACAGGTGCACAGAAGCCTTGGAATTATTTTGGAAAAGGCGATTGCCTGCCTGTTATCCTTGGCAAACCGCGCAGAAGAGTGCAAGGACGTCGCCTTGACCGCCCGTTCTCACAACGTGCCGGCTCAATTGACGACCCTGGGAAAGAGATTTGCCAACTGGGGTGAAGAAATGGAGAGGGTCATCGAAGCGTTGGCAAAACTCTGCGCAACCTATCCTTATCGCGGTCTCAAGGGAGCGGTGGGCACGCGGCTCGATCAAGTTACCTTGTTGGGTAGCGAGGAAAAGGCGGCCCAATTGGATGGGAAGTTGATGGAACACCTCGGGGCGACCTCCAGCTTGGAAAACGTTGGCCAAGTATACCCGAGAAGTCTTGATTTCGAAGTTATCTCGCTGCTCGTTCGACTGGCCGCGGCACCCGCGAATTTTGCGACCACTCTAAGAATTATGGCCGGGCATGAGTTGCTGGGGGAGGGGTTTGCCAAAGGACAGACCGGATCATCAGCGATGCCCCACAAGATGAACAGCAGGAGTTGCGAGCGAATCAACGGTTTTCGGTCGATTCTTAACGGACATCTTGCCATGGTCAGCCATTTGTCCGGGGATCAGTGGAATGAAGGGGACGTTTCCTGTTCGGTGGTTCGCCGAGTCGCTTTACCGGACGCGTTTTTCACCATCGACGGACTGCTGGATACCTTCATCACGGTGCTTCGCCAGATGGAAGTGTTCCCGGCCGTCATTGCTTCCGAGAGAGAGAGATATCTGCCCTTTCTTCTTACCACTACAATTATGATGGAAGCGGTGAAGGCAGGTGCCGGTCGCGAGGACGCTCATGAAGCGATCAAGGAGCATGCCGTGTCCGTGGTAAACGATTTGAGAAATGGAAAGATTCGTGAAAACGATCTGATCGATCGTTTGGCCAAGGATTCCCGCATTGGCCTGAAAATCAAGGAACTCAAGAAAATCCTCAAGGATGGAGAATCGCGTTTGGGATCGGCGAAATCTCAGGTCGATTCTTTCGTCGCCCGGTCCCGCAAGTGGGGGGACAGATTTCCCGAGGCCAAGGAGTATTCGCCTCCTTCCATTCTGTAATTTTGATTTCCTTTCATCGGCTTCTTGCCGTCCGAGGATTTTGCAGTTGCCAACAGGGGGGTGCAAGGTGCATTCATTTTCGTTTAACTTTTTTTGACAAGCCATGACCGAAGAACTAATTGGAAACTGCTTGGTCGCCCAGTCGGGCGGTCCAACCGCCGTCATCAACGCCAGTGTGGCCGGAGTCGTCTCCGAAGCGCTCAATCAGGAGTGCATCGAAGAAATCTACGGTGGCATGAACGGAGTGCTTGGCATCCTCAAGGAAGAACTGATCGATCTTGCCGAGGAGTCCCAGCAAAATATCCGCGGATTGCGCTACACCCCTGCTTCGGCATTGGGAACTTGCCGCTTCAAACTCAAGCGCGACGCCGAATATGAGCGTATACTCGAGGTCTTCGAGGCACACAACATTCGCTATTTCTTTTACTGTGGAGGAAACGATTCACAGGATACGGCCGACAAGATATCCAAACTCGCCCAAAGCAAGGGCTACACCCTTCGTGTGATCGGGGTGCCCAAGACCATAGACAACGACTTGGTGACCACGGATCACTGTCCGGGTTACGGAAGTGTGGTCAAGTATTTGTGCAGCGTGGTCAAGGAGTCGGCTTTGGATCACGAGGCCATGGGTCAGCATGATCTCGTTTCCATAATCGAAGTGATGGGAAGAAACGCGGGTTGGATAGCTGCTGGCACGACTTTGGCCAAAAGCAAGGACAATCCCAATGACGCTCCCCATCTGATTTATCTGCCCGAACTACCTTTTTCCAAGGACAAGTTCATCGAGGACGTTCAAAACGTGCTCAAGAAAAACAAGTTCTGTATGATCGTAGTTGGCGAAGGGCTTGTCGACAAGGATGGCAATTACGTTGCGAATTCCGCATCCGGACAGGACGCTTTCGGACATCAGCAACTTGGAGGGGTTGGGGATTTTCTGGCCAATTACGTCGAGCAGAACCTTGCGGTCAAGGCCCGTTCCTGCAAGTTAGGAATCGGTCAGCGCGCAGCCGCCCACTGCTCTTCCCAGACCGACAACGACGAATCCTTTATGGCCGGTCAGGCCGCCGTCAGGGCTGCGATAGCCGGAGAGACCGACAAAATGGTCATTCTCGTGCGAGGCGAGGGAGACACTTATTCCTGCGAGACCGGTCTGGCCCCATTGTCGGAAATTGCCAATGGAGTGAAAGAGATTCCAAAGGACTGGATATCCGAGGACGGCGTCAGCATGACGGCCAAGTTCATCAAGTATGCCCAGCCACTGGTCATGGGAGAAGTGCAAGTCCCTTTTGAGAACGGTGTGCCCAACTACGTGCGTCTTTCGAGGAAGCGAGTGCGCAAGGTACTCGATCCTTTCAGTTTCGAATAAATCCACCGTCAGGTAATTGATTTCTTTTTGCGCGGGCTCCTCACCGAAAGGCGGGGAGCTCGTTCATTTTAGAGCCCGATCCAGGGTGTCGATGATCTCGCCCACTGGTTCCAGTCCTACCGAGAGACGGAAAAGTTCAGGAGAAATCCCCGCCGCCCGCAGGCTCTTTCTTCCTTGATCCGATTGAATCAATGGATAGTGGGCCAAATACACGTAGGGACAGCAGTTTGAAAATTCCGTGCCGAAACTCGGACTCTTCAACATGGCCAGACGGTTGTAAAAGCGTTCGAAGTCATGTTTTGTCTCGAAGCTCAGGGTGCAGCCCGGATGGTCGCCTCCCGCAAATCTCTCGTAGTTCCTGGCGAACCCGTCCTGATAGGCCCAATGTACTTTTTTTACAGCCGGATGTCGGAGAAGGAACTGGGCGACTTCCATGGAACTGGCGTTGGATCGGTCGATGAAGTCTTCGTAGAAAGGTACTTGCTCGGCCAGGCGGAGCAAATCTCCCCGGTAGGGCGGGCAAACCACACCACTGACCTCTTCGAACAGTTCCCGTCCGGCGCTGGAAGATCTGGGGAAGGCAAGGCTTCCCATCATTACGTCACCTTCCCAACCGGCATACTTTGTCAAACTGTTCACCACCACGTCGGCGATTCCGGTAATCCTCGCGTTTTTAGGAGATACCATGGTGGGGTCGATCACCAGCAGGGATTGATTTTGATCGCACAATTCCCGGATCAGTTGCAGGTCGCCCGACTGGAGTAATGGGTTGGTTGGAAATTCAGTGACCACACCGGCAATGCGATCGCCGTGTTCATCAAAGACGTTCTTGATCATTCCCGCATTCGCAACCTCAAGTATTTCGAGCACCTTTCCATCCTTGGAAGAGTGGAGCTTCATCGCTTCAATGGTGTCCAGATAGAGCCAGCCCAAGCGTATCCAAATCGATTTGCCCCTGCGGTTCGCTCGCTTGACCGCAGATTTGAACAAGGCATGAAAGGCATTCGCCCCCGAGGATGCGAGAATCAGGTCATGGACTCCCACTTCAGGGCCATGAGACCGGGAAATGACTTCCTTGATCCTACTCTCGGGATCATCGGACTCGGAAACGACTTCGCGGTTTTCGAGTAATCCCTGTTCCCAGAGAAAATCCTCGGCGAGACGGGAAGAGATTCCACAGCCGGTATGTTGGAAATAAGAGGAGACCAAGGCATTCGCCGCCGCGGCGGCGGATAATTCGAGCAGGGTGTGGGTTTGACACTCGATCACCCTCGCGTCTTCTATGCCATAAGTATCGATCACTTCGGCGCAATCCTCGGCGCGGGAGAACAAATATCCACGTTTTCCGCTTTGTTCGTGGCTCAAGCGCTTGATCATACGCTCGATCATTGGATGTCTGACAAAGCGAGGATAGCCGGTCGGCATGGAACCGAGTGTCTTTGGGTCCTTTTCCTCGTATCCAATCAAGTCCTCCACTCGCGGAAGGCTGACGCACACCGCATGCGTTCTGGCAGGAACCGGTTGTCCGAGGCTGAAGCGACCGAGGCCGGAAGTTTTCACGGGACCACTTCGTTTTCGATGATCTGGTCGAAGGTTTGACGCTTGCGGATCAGGGCAAGGCGTCCGTCCAGCAAACGCAGAACCTCAGCCGCCTCGGGGAAGGAGTTGTAATTTTTCGCCGACATGGAGGAGCAATAGGCTCCAGCTCCTTCAATTACGCAAAAGTCTCCAATTTCTCCACGGGGAAGGGTTCGTGGAGAGAGGGCTTCGGGATCACCGGGCGCAGGGGTTAGCAAATCTCCCGACTCGCAGCAGTGACCTACGATCACCTGGTCGACGGGTTCCCGGAACTTGGACTGCTCGGGTTCGCACACCACCTGAATGGGATGCTGGGCCCCGTAGAGGCTTGGGCGCAGGATTTCCGTCATGCCAGAATCCAGTTTCAGAAAGCGGTAACCATCAGGGCCGGTGGAAGTGACGTCCTGTACCCGCGTGACCAGACTGCATGCATGGGCGAGTAAAAAAGTTCCTGGCTCGATTTCGAGCTTTAGTTCCCTGCCGGTTTCCTCGGCAAACAGACGGAACAATTCACGCACGGGCGCCCCTATTTCCTGAAGATCGGTCGCCTGTTCATCCGGCATCCGGGCAACTTTGTAACCGCCTCCCAGATTGATCACTTTCACGGAAGGGAAGGATTTGGCCAAGTCAAGGGTCATGGCAGCCACCCGTTTCCATACTTCCGGGTCGGAGCCCGATCCGATGTGCGTATGTATGCGTTCTACGGTAAGTTGGTAGTTTTTACAAAGGGATCGGGCTTCTTCCAGATCATCCTTCCAAATGCCGAAGCTACTTGCCGGCCCCCCTACGTTCGTTCGATTTGTACCGCCCGAGCCCGTTCCAGGGTTGAAGCGCAGGCCGACTTTTCCGGACTTTGCAAATTTTCCAAATTTGTGAATTTGGTTGAGTGAGCAAAGATTGACGCTGACTCCGTCCTGTGTCCAGAACCGAAAGTCATCGTCCAATTCCTGGGTGCTGAGCGAAATCGATTCCGTACCGAATCCCGCCCTGACCGCCCGTTCGACTTCATGAATGGAACTGGCGTCTATACCCAGGCCTTCGTCATTGAAAATTCGTAAAATTGCGGCGGTGGGCGCCGATTTCATCGCATACCGCGGGAAAAGACCAAATGCATGAGGGAATTCCTTGACCGCTCTGGCGTTGGCCCGAAGGATGGCCTCGTCGTAAACGAAGCAGGGCGTACCGAACTCCATTTGGATTTCATCCAGATCCTCGTAAGTTAGAAATTTCAGCGAATCAGACATGCAAATAAATTAAATAACGCTTCTGCTTTGGGGAAGCAAGCCTTGGGAGGATGCAATTTATTCCGACAATCGTTTTCCCAGAACGAGAAAGGCAAGGCGATGATCGCCTTCCTGGGAATGGCGCCTGCTCAATTCGAAGGGGAAATGTTCTTCCCATGGGGGGAATCGTACGTCACCCTCGAATTCACCGTCTATTCTTGTCAGGTACAGTTCCTCGGCGATGGACATGCTCTCTTGGTAAATATCGGCTCCACCGCAAATCCAAACGTCCGAACCCATGGATTGAGCAATTTCCAGTCCGCGGCTCAGGTCTTTAGCCCGCGTGGCATGGGTGAATCTGGCTTCGGGGTTTCGAGTGAGTACCACTACCTGGCGCGCGGGGGCAAATTCGATGAAGTCTTCGTAGCATCTTCGGCCCATCAGGAGTGTTCCTGCGGACGTAGTGTCCAGAAAGTGCTTCCAATCCTCCTTGATGTTCCATGGCAGGGTGCCGTTCTTTCCCATGACACGGTTGCGGTCACAAGCTGCGATCATGCGAATCATGATTTTGAAAAGATGATTTTCAGGCCAGAGGCGGTATTCGATTGCATGTTCAACGGTCGATCGGGTACTTCATGTTATGGAAGCGTTCTGTGGAAACAATGCAATCGAATAGCGACGAGTTCGGCGGGCGTCTATTTCTGCCCGATGCCTGGCAGCGTCAGGCATTGAACGCCCTCAAGGGTGGCAAGGACGTCGTGTTGCATGCTCCCACGGGCGCGGGAAAAACCTTTGTTTTCGAGCAACTGATCGAAGCCGGATTCAAGGGACGCGCGGTGTATACCGTTCCTACGAGAGCCTTGGCTAACGACAAGTTTCGGGAATGGCGCGACCGTGGGTGGGAAGTGGGTTTGGTAACGGGAGACGTTCGGCATCAACCGCAGGCTTCGATAGTCGTGGCTACGCTTGAAACCCAGCGCGGGTCAATGGGAGGATCGGTTCCTCCGGATCTATTTGTGGTTGATGAATATCAACTCCTGGGCGATGCCCAGCGAGGTCCGGGATACGAAGTGACTCTGGCCTTGTCGAAACCGGGGACATCCCTCCTCCTGATGAGTGGAAGCGTGGGGAATCCACGCGAGGTTGCCGAATGGTTGATCGGGCATGGGCGTAGTGTAGTCGTGATCGAGGAGAAAAGAAGACCCGTGCCCTTGGAGGAAGTCATGGCTGAGGCATTGCTTAAAAGATCTTTCGGCGGGGACCGAATTCGCGGGCAATGGCCAAGACTGATCGAAGGCGCCCTGCGGGCCGGATTGGGACCTGTGCTCGTTTTTGCTCCCCGACGGAGGTTGGCGGAGGAAATTGCCAGGCAAATTGCCCGGGAATTGCCTGAGCCGGAAATTCTCGAACTTACTCCGGAACAGCGTCGGATTGCGGGTAAGGAACTTTCCAGTCTCTTGCGCCGGCGTGTAGCCTATCACCACAGTGGATTGGATTACCTGAAGCGTGCGGGCATCGTGGAACCTTTGGCAAAGGCCGGTCAGTTGCAAGTGGTTGTGGCAACCACGGGATTGGGGGCTGGAGTAAACTTTTCGATGCGGTCGGTTCTGGTTACCGATCGGGAATACCGTCAGGACGACCGGCTTTTACAGGTACGTCCTGACGAACTCTTGCAAATGTTCGGGCGGGCGGGCAGGAGGGGGAAGGATGAGCGCGGGTACGTGATCGTTGCGTCCCGGCAGGTTCGGCTTGGCGATGCCAGACCGCTTAGACTGCAGCGATCGTCCACGCTTGACTGGCCTGCATTGATCAAGGTGATGCAGTTCGCGGTTGAATCTGGAGAAAACCATGTCGAGGCGGCCCGTTCGCTTGCCGACCACTTGTTTTCCGAGGACGAGGTGCGACTGGGTTTTACTGAATCACTGGGCAAACTGAGCTCAATCATTCAGGCAATGGGAGTTTGCGATTCCGGAAATGATTCCGAAAGAAACGAGGTCATCGAGATGCTCAACAGTTCGGGTCTTTGGCAAAGAAGGGGTGGGCAAACCAAGGCGCCTCTTGGGCAAGCCATGGTCTTGAAAGGAGAGGAGTGGGTGCCCGCTCTTTCGTTGCCCGATACCTTGAGCAAGGTAACGGTTGGCAATCCTTGCCGCTTCGGATCACGCGTTTCTCCTACTTATGGCAAGGAGTTGCCCATTGCCGTTTACCTCGATCAATCCTTGGGGGAACGTGTCACCCTCATCAAGTCATTCCGCAAACTTCTGCGCCAGGCGGTTATGGAAACCAGTCCGACGCAGAAGCGCAAGTACGGGCGCAAAACCTGGAAGCGATTGGGTCTGGAGGATCAATTGAGAGCTTTTTTTCCTACCCTTTCACAGGGTGGTGAATTGGTGGAGTTCGTGGATCGAGGTAAAGTCCTCAGCGTACGTTTGAGTTACAGGAACGCCCAGACCTTGGGATGGAAGGATTCCCGGGGTCGCTTCCTGCTCAATCCACGCCTGCGCCGCAGTTCTCGCGTCTATGACTCTCCCTTTCGGGAAGATCTTCCCACAGATGGTGGATCGGTTCTTTCACGGGTTAGTTCGGTGGAGGCGTGGTATCGTCTGGGATTGATCGATGAAGATGCCCGCCCAACCTTTCGCGGTCGGGTATTCAGTCAATTTTCCAGAGGTGAGGGACTGGCTGTTGCCGTTGCCTTGGAGGACTTGAGCTATCCGGTGGATGAACTGATTTACGATCTCGCCAATTTGCGGGCCGGGCACCGGTTCCGCTCGTGGGCCAAAACCGAATCCCGCATCTCCATGCTTTGTCGGCAGACCTATGGTTTTCAGGATTGTCCGGGGTATTTGCGTGCCGGATTGCCCTTGGAATACGGCGAGGGGGGGGTGGACTTCATTCGTGAGCGTTCTCTCCTTCAAGGAGTTGGCGCCGGAGAACGTGAAGATCTTGGAACCGGCGACGTCGAACGACTGGTTGTGGAATGGAAAAGCTTGCTCGACCTGATCGCCACCTCAGAATGTCTTGCAAGCGAACGCTGGGAAGAATTGCGTGATGCTGCCGCAAGACTCGGCGGTTCCCGTTCCCGTGTTCAAGAACTTCCGGAATTGCCTGAATTACCGGTTCGTCAGAGGAAGCGTTTTACCAGCCCTTCGAAAAACCATTGAATCAGCGAATCAGGGCGGAGATGGCGTCTTCGGTTTCCTTGAGCTTGGCCTGGTTTTCGGCCAACTGTCGTTTCGCTCCATCCACGACTTGCGTAGGGGCTTTTTCGGTAAAGGCGGCGTTACTTAGCTTCTTTTCAATGGAAGAGATGATTTGGGCGAGGGACTGAAGTTCCTTTTCGAGGCGGGCTCGCTCGGCCGCAGGGTCGACTCCGCTAGTCAAGTCCAGGTAGATTGATCCGAATGCCGTTACCAGGGCGGGCATGCCCGTAGGGGGAGCATCCACTCGTCGAAGGGTAGCCGCGCCGACCGAGCTTAATATCGAAGGGGCGTGCCTTGCGAGGACTTCGGCTTTCCCCTCATCCGCGAGATGGAAAAATTCGACCTTGTTATTGTTGGCAAGATTGCGTTCCGCCTTGAGGGCACGCATCGAAGTGACCAGTTCACGAACGGCCAGCATCTCCTCGAGGGCGTCGGAATCGGGTCTTATGCCGGAAGCATCGAAGAGAGCCAGCAAGTCAACACCGTTTCCCGGACTTTGCCATTGGATGGACTTTCCACCGGAAAACCCAAGGGCTTTCCACAATTCCTCGGTAATGAAGGGAGTGACGGGATGGAGGAGCAGAAGAACCTGCCTGAGGCAAAGATCCTGAACGGCGAGGCAGGTTTCCTTGCCTTCGCCTTCCCGCATCCGGGCCTTGGAGTTTTCGAGGTACCAATCACATAGATCGTTCCAGAAAAAACGGTAGATGGACTGAAGGACGGAATTGAACTCATACCCCTTGTAGAGTCTGTCCACCTCGTCGAGCGTATGAACAAGCCTGAGGAGGATGGCATGGTCGTCCGGATTGAGTTGGTCTGGATCGATCCGATCGATGATTTCCACAAGACCGGACTCGCGGTCCGAGTCGTCAGCCATCCGGCGAAAGCGAGAAAGGTTCCATAATTTGTTGCAGAAATTTCTACCCTGTTCGATTCGTTCCTCCGAGAATCGGATGTCCTGTCCTTTGGGGGCGATGCTCATGATCCCGTGGCGCAATCCGTCCGCTCCGTATTTTTCGATCAAATCAAGTGGGTCGGGAGAATTTCCGAGGGACTTGGACATCTTTCGCCCTTTGGCATCTCGGATGATACCTGTGAAATAAACGTCGCGGAACGGTATGCGTTTTTTGATTTCATCATCCGTGAGCATGGTGTTGGCATCCATTTGTTCGCCCTTGAATTCCAGCCCTGCCATGATCATGCGTGCAACCCAGAAAAAGATTATGTCCGGACCGGTTACGAGAGCGGAAGTAGGATAAAAATAATCGAGGCCCTGTTCCTTCATCGCATGGTCTTCCGGCCATCCCATCGTGGCGATCGGCCAGAGCCAGGATGACGCCCAGGTGTCCAATACGTCCTCGTCCTGATCCCAGTTTTCCGGATCTTCTGGCCCGTTTACGGATACGTGCCAGTTCTTGGGGTCGCTTCGCGGTTGTCCCTTGCGGTACCATACGGGAATGCGATGCCCCCACCATAACTGGCGGCTTATGCACCAATCCTGGATGTTATCCAGCCAGTGGAGATAAGTCTTTGACCACCTTTCCGGGAAGTAACGGATAAATCCTTCAGACACCGCCCGTTTGGCTTCCGCCACTCTAGGGTAGCGAAGAAACCATTGTTCGGACAAACGTGGTTCTATGGGGACGTCCGCCCGTTCTGAGAACCCGACGTTGTTCGCATGGTCTTCCTCGTCGATAAGATCACCCTGAGAACGTAATTGCTCGACAGTTGCCTTGCGGGCTTCGAAACGGTCCATCCCCGAAAATGGAGGCCCAGCCAATTCGTTGAGTGATCCATCCTCATTGAATAGGTCGATGATCTCAAGTTCGTGGCGAAGCCCGATTTCGAAATCCAATGGATCGTGGGCCGGGGTGATTTTAAGCATGCCCGTGCCAAAGTTCTTCTCCACGGCGGAGTCGGCGATAATGGGGATTTCGGCAGGTTGGAGCGGTCGTCGAACCTTCCGTCCCTTGAGGTTGGGCCAGCGTTCGTCTTCCGGATGAATGGCAAGGGCAACGTCTCCCATGATGGTTTCCGGACGGGTGGTCGAGACGAAAAGATATTCCCCGGGAGCGTCGGTCAGTTCGTAGCGCACCTTGTACAGTTTGCCACTTTGCGGTTTCATGATGACCTCTTCGTCGGATAGGGCGGTCCGGCTGACCGGGCACCAGTTAACCATGCGTTTTCCCCGATAGACGTATCCATTCTCGAACAAGCGGACGAAGGCTTCCAGGACCGCTTGTGAGTATTCCGGGTCCAAGGTGTGGACTGTGCGTTCCCAGTCGCAGGAGCATCCGAGCTTGCGCAACTGCTTGAGAATGATACCGCCATGCTTGTCCCGCCACTCCTTGGCATGTTCGATAAATCCCTCTCTTCCAAGATCCCGCTTGTTTTTTCCTTCCTTGCGTAGCTGCTGTTCCACTTTTGTCTGGGTGGCAATCCCGGCATGGTCCGTTCCGGGCAACCAGAGAGTGGAATGCCCGAGTTGCCGCGCCCGACGGGCGAGAATGTCCTGAATGGTATTGTTGAGTACGTGCCCCATGGTCAGAACCCCGGTAACGTTGGGTGGGGGAATGACTATGGAATATGCAGGTTTTTCCGCATCGGGGCGTCCCTTGAAGGAACCTTCGCTTTCCCATGACTGATAGAGGCGGTCCTCCACCTCCTTTGGTTGGTATGCTTTTTCCATCTGCTCGCTCGAAAGCGGATCAGCCTATCGGAATCTTGTGGATTGGCGAGTAAAAGAGCGCGTCCTTCCATCCTGGAAAAGCCGTACGCCCGGTTTTCTAAGAAACGGAGTAAAGATAAAGCCAGCTGCGAATCCACCGAGGTGAGCGGCAATGGCCACTCCTCCCGCCTGTTTCATCGAATCCGGCAGGGCGACCACCTGTTCGAATACCCAAAGTCCGAGTACCAGATATGCAGGCAGATACATTGTGCCCACAAATAGAAAAATCCAGTAAAAGACGCGGATGTTCGCACGCGGGTACAACAGCAGGTAACCGGCGATCACACCGGAGATCGCCCCGGAGGCTCCGACCATTGGAATCTGGGAGGACGGATCGATGATCGATTGAGCGAATGCAGCGAAAAAGCCGCAGAACAAATAGAATGAAAAGTAGCGCGCCTTGCCCATGGCATCCTCGAGATTGTCTCCATAGAGGTACAGAAAGAGCATGTTGCCAAAAAGATGGAGCAAGCCGCCATGACTGAACATCGAGGTGACGACCGATCCCCATTCCCATGCCATGACTTCCAGGTTTTCTTGGGCGAATTGACCGTAAAAAGCGGCGGGAATGAATCCAAAATTTGCGAAATAAGCCTTTTGTTCAGCCGGACCCAAGGGAAATTGCCAGACGAAAAATACCCATAGATTCGTCCCTATGATCATCCAGTTTACCAAGGGAAAGGATCTTGTGGGGTTGTCGTCTTTGTAGGGGAAGAAGATCATGACCAGCCATGATAGTCGGATTTGAGGTTGCGGGCAATCCCAGGCTTGCCCAGTTGCACCTGCGAAGATAATGGAGAGTCATGTCGAGTGACCATCAGAGGTTGGCCGTTTTTCATTCCGAATCGGGCATCACGCTTTCTTTCGGAACCGCCACCTATTTCATCTCTGCGGACGAACCATTTCACAATATTGCCGTCAAGGCTTTGAAACAGGGTGATTTCGTACCTTTTTATCTGGAAATTGCCAGGCAGGAAGGTGTGGGTCCAGAATTTCGGGATGCTTTGGAGCTTTTGATCGAAGAAGTCCGCCAAGAGGATTAGTCTGAGCTCGCGGGTAATTGGAACAAGCGGGGCGGTGGATCAAAGACTGATTCTTTTTCGGTGGGCAGATAGCGTGCCCCCGGTCCGAAAGCCCGCGATTGTATGCCACGAATGATCATACATCCGTCCGCTTCTTGGTAGAGGATCCGTAATTTGAATTTTTTGCTTTCCGGACCTTCGAAGACAAGAGCCTCCATGTCCTCTCCCCTAAGAGAGCCTCGTTCGTAGGATCCATGCAGAGTTTCTTGCCAGTAACCTCGCAATTCGGCTTGTCCGTCCGCGGCAACCGACAAGCTAACCTGTCTCTTTGTTCCTATCCGTCCTTCGTAGATTCCTTCTTCCGGTCCCGGGCATCCCGCGAGAACGAGTACGCAAAGGCAACCAAACCCACCGAGAAAAAAGCGCTTACACGTCGATGACGTCATCCGCATTCTTGCGAAAGGATGAATATTCTCTGGAAGAATGAGCGAACCCGCTTGGCTGGCTCACTTTTCGTGTAAAGGAGTCGGTAAGCTTTCGGCAGATTGCTCGCCGAATGGGAGGAACGAGCAAGGAAAACCCGAACAAATCCGTAAGTATGCCAGGGGTTAGCAGTACGATGCCTCCAACAACGATGAGAGCTCCCTCGACCAGTTCTCGCGTGGGTGGTTTGCCGGAGGCAATCTCATTTTGAATCTTGGAAAGCACGGACAAACCCTGCTGGCGGGCAAGAGTCGCGCCCAGAATTCCGGTTATCACGATAAGCCCGATCGTAGGCATGGCCCCAATGCGAGAACCCAGCATGATCAAAAGGTACAGTTCGACCATGGGTAAGAAGACAAAGAGAATAAGCATCCGACCAAACATTGGTACATCCAAGCGCATTGGAAGGATTTTCACAAGTAATACCGATTCGGGCCGAGCAAGTTCGAAAGGTCGGAAAATTCGTGACCAATCCGGTGGATTCAGGTATGATCGTCCATTTCGTATACCTAAAATCCCATGCACAAATTAGTACTTTTAAGACACGGCGAAAGCCAATGGAATCAGGAAAACCGCTTTACCGGTTGGCACGACGTCGACCTTACTGAAAAAGGGGAGGGCGAGGCCCGTGAGTCCGGTCGATTACTCAGGGAAGCCGGTTTTGAGTTCGACGTTGCCTACACTTCGGTGCTGAAGAGGGCCATTCGAACCCTATGGTTCGCCTTGACCGAGCTCGATCAGGTATGGATTCCAGTGCATCGCGAATGGCGGCTGAACGAACGCCATTACGGAGGCCTGCAAGGGTTGAACAAGGCGGAGACCGCTCAAAGACACGGAGACGAACAAGTTTTGGTTTGGCGTCGCAGTTATGATATCCCGCCCCCAGCAATGAGTAAGCAAGACGATGGGTATGCGGGCAAGGACCGCAGGTACGCCAATCTTGACGAGGCGGATATTCCCCTGACCGAGTGCTTGAAAGATACAGTCACCCGTTTTCTGCCTTTGTGGACCGATACGATCGCCCCCCAAATCAAACAGGGGAAAAGCGTGCTCATTGCAGCTCACGGAAATTCCCTTCGCGCGCTGATCAAGTACCTTGACGGAGTGTCCGAAGAGGAAATCATTGGAATGAACGTTCCCACCGGTATGCCCTTGGTCTACGAACTTGATTCCGATCTCAAACCGATCAACCGGCAATACCTCGGGGACCCCGAAGCGGTGGCCAGGGCAATGGAGGCGGTTGCCAATCAGGGCAAGGCCGGATAGGGTGGCGGTTTGCATACCTGCGAAAAATCGGCAACATTCAATACCATGGACACAAGTTCCGAAAATCCACAGAAGCTCAAGCGCGAGTACGATCCCAATTTCAAGATTACTCCAGAGTACCGGAATTCCTTGCCTGACGTCCAAAACTCCGGGTCCTCGGACATGCAAGGGGCAAACGTTCCGATTCTGCAGGTTGGCATATCAGGTTTTCGTCTTCCCTTGCGCTTTGTCGGTCCGGACGGGGAAGATCTTACGCTGGAGTCACGGGTTACCGGGACCGTAAGCCTGGATGCGGACCGCAAGGGCATCAACATGTCCCGCATCATCCGCATATTTTACGAGTACGAACGGGAGGTCTTTTCCCCCGAAATTCTCGAGCGCGTTTTGCGGCACTACAAGGAAAGTCTTGATTCCCGAGAGGCCCGGATAAAGGTGGATTTTTCCTACCCGATGGTTCAGAAAAGCCTTCGAAGCGGATTGGAGGGCTACCAGTACTACAATTGCAGTTTCGAGGGGATCATCGACCGGGCGAATCGGGTCCGCAAGATCATCAACTTCGACTTTGTTTATTCATCGGCCTGTCCATGCGCATCCGAACTTTCCGAGCATGCGAGGTTGTCAAGGAACTTGCTTGCCATTCCCCATTCCCAGCGCAGTCTCGCCCGGATCAGTGTCGAGGTTCATCCTGAGCGCGAACTTTCCATGCTCGAGCTCAGGGACGCTTGCATTCAGGGACTGGGTACGGAAACTCAGGTTATGGTCAAGCGCGAGGATGAACAGGCCTTCGCCGAACTTAATGGGGCCAAGGTCAAATTCGTGGAGGATGCGGCCCGTTTGCTTTACGAACAATTGATTGATGATGCCCGGATCATTGATTTTCGGATCGTTTGTTCGCACTTCGAGTCCTTGCACTCGCATGACGCCGTGGCCGTGCTTTGCCGAGGAGTCGATGGTGGATTTCGGGCCGAATACGAGGATTTTCCCAACCTCGTCGTTTAGAGTTCTTCTTGCGCTCCGATACCCGTTGATCGGGTAAACCGAAAATCTACCTTGCCCTCGATGAACGAAACTTCCCTCAAGGTCGGGATTTCCAGGGATGAGGGGACGCTTGTTGAAATAGCGAAAAACTACCAGTCCCTGCTCGAACGCGCGGATTGGATCAATCCCTATTTTTCTCCTGAATGGTTGACTTGCTGGTGGAAGCGCCAAAAGAAGGATCGTCGACCTATGTTTTTAGTCGCGAATTCGCAATGCGGAGAACTTCTTGGGTTTTGGCCGTTTGTGGAGAAACCCGGGTTGCTCGGTTCAAAAGGGTTGTGGCCTTTTGTCTACGACGAGGCCAATTATCATTTTCCCACCTGCACCAACTCCGCGGCTTCCGCTTTCTGCAATACTTTGCGGAACTTGGTCGGATCCTTTTTATTTGTCTGGATTCCACAGGTGCCCGCTACCTTCTGGGAACTTCACCTCTGCGAACGGGTCAAGGAAGACAAGCCTCTGAATATTATTCGTAATCACCGATATTCCAGCTTTTGCCAACCTGTGAACAATCAGACGTTCGAAGATTACTGGCAAGAGGTCATGGGGAACAAGTCCCGTAAATCCTTCCGCTACGACGAGCGCGCCCTTTTCGAGAAGGGCGAACTGACTTTTGAGACCTGCGCCACTTTCGAGGAGGTTCGTTCCATTATGCCCGCTACTTGTCTGGTGGAAGTCGAATCCGTCAAGTCCCGGCAAAACTCAGGTCTTTATTCCATTCGGGGGAAAAGAGGTTTTTTCTTCGAGCTTTTGCCCGAACTGGCCCGGAGGGGCCGCGTTCGTGTTTCTCTCTTGCGGGTGGATGATCATCCGGTCGCATGGCAGTTGGAGATTTTGCAATCAGACCACTCCTTGCTTCACCATCTGGCTTATGATGAAGCCTGGAAAAAATTTTCTCCCGGCAAGCAACTTCTTCGGTATTGTTTGGAACGTTGCTGGTCCGAGGGACGCAGGGTGGACTTTCTACCCGCGCCATTCGCGTACAAGGAAAAATATGCCAATCTCACGCAAACCGTTTTCGAACTCCATTGGATTGCCCGTTCGGTTCGTGGACGGATTGCCCGACGTTTGATTCTTTGGAACATGAGGATCCTTCAGAATATGAGAGATCGTTCCCCTGGGCTTGCTTCTGAGGTAGCTCGCGAAGAAGTCAGGCGCAGACATGGAGGCGGGGGTTGATAATCGGCTTTGCCGAACGATGGATTATGGATAGGATATTCAAATAACGATGAATGATTTCAACCAAAGTTTGCAGGATCTCAGAGAGAGCTACGACCGTCCGCCTCTTCAACGCTCGGACTTGTCCGGGAATCCAATCGTCCAGTTTCAAAATTGGATGAAGGATGCGATCGACGCGCAAATCTATGACCCGAACGCCTGCAGTCTCGCAACAGTCGATTCGTCGGGTCGTCCATCTGCCCGGGCCGTACTGCTCAAGGGCTTGGAAGACGGACGTTTTGTCTTTTACTCGAATTACAACAGCCGCAAGGCCTCTCATCTTCAAGGAAACCCAAGTGTCAGTATGCATTTTCCCTGGTTTGCCATGCAACGGCAAGTCACCATTCTCGGCGAGACTTCGAGGGTTGGCGATTCTCTGGCAGACGAATACTTTCAATCCCGGCCCCTTCTCAGCAGGATAGGAGCGTGGGCATCGCTCCAAAGTCAGCCTCTGGATTCCAGAGAGACCTTGGAGAAAGCGTTTCTTGAGGTCAGGGAACGATTTGGAGATTCCCCCCCCCGTCCGCCCCACTGGGGCGGATACTATCTTCTGCCGCGGTCCATGGAGTTTTGGCAGGGTGGACCTAATCGTCTGCACGACCGCTTTTTGTATCAACGAACGGATGACCAATGGAAAATAAACCGACTGAACCCGTGACCGAATCTCGTCCCGACGCTTTCGATCAACGCAATCTGGACGACTTGCTCTCCTTGCGCGGCAAACCTTTTGCCAACTGGAAGGAGGAACGGCTGTACCTTCGCGAAAAGTGGGGAATGCAGGGTCGTAAGGTTGAACCTGGGCAATCGGGTGCCCGTGCAGATGAGAATACGTACAAGGAGGAGAGCCAGTGAACTGGGAAGCGATTGGGGAATACGAGGACATTCTATACCACAAGGGGAGTGGAATCGCCAGGGTCACGATCAACCGGTCTCACAAACGCAATGCGTTTAGGCCGAAAACCATCCATGAGATGTACGCCGCATTTTCCGATGCGAGGGAAGACCCGAAAGTAGGAGTCGTTCTGCTCACCGGGGCCGGTCCTCATACAGATGGCAAGTATGCCTTTTGTTCTGGTGGCGATCAAAGCGTGCGCGGAGAGGCTGGATACGTTGACGAGGGCGGTGTTCCTCGTCTGAACGTACTGGACTTGCAAAAACTCATCCGCTCCATGCCCAAGGTGGTGATCGCCTTGGTCGCTGGATATGCAATTGGTGGCGGTCACGTTCTCCATGTTGTCTGTGATCTAACGATTGCCGCTGATAACGCCGTTTTCGGACAGACCGGGCCCAAGGTCGGTAGTTTCGACGGTGGCTTTGGCTCATCCTACCTCGCCCGCATCGTGGGTCAGAAAAAAGCAAGGGAGATCTGGTTCCTTTGCCGGCAGTACGGGGCTAAGGAGGCCCTCGATATGGGGCTTGTTAATAAGGTGGTTCCCGTTGATCAACTCGAAGCCGAGGGTGTGCAGTGGGCCAGTGAAATTCTTGAAAAAAGCCCGCTGGCCATCAGGTGTCTCAAGTCGGCATTCAACGCGGATTGCGATGGTCAGTCCGGGTTGCAGGAACTCGCAGGTAACGCTACCTTGCTCTACTATCTGTCCGAGGAAGGGACGGAAGGAAAAAAAGCTTTTCTGGAAAAGCGCAAACCCGACTTCGACAAGTACCCCTGGTTGCCCTAGTACAAACCTTTAGCGCCGGTTGGGTAGAAATTCAACCGCTTGCCCACGGCAATCTTCCCTGATTTTTCCATTGGAGTAGGCCGTTCGTCCGGAAACGATCGTCCGCTCGATGCGGTGGGAGAATCGTTGGTGGACGAACGGTGACCATCCGCATTTGCTGAAGAGTTCGGTGTCATTGACCACGGTATGGTTTTGAGGATCAACGATAACGATGTCCGCCCAGTATCCTTCGCGCAAATGCCCGCGATCCAAAACGTCGAAAACTCGGGCTGGGGCATGGCATGCCCGTTCTACAATCGTTTCCAAATCAAAGCATTTCCGCTTCTCCATCTCGAGCATGAGGAGAAGGCTGTGCTGGAGCAATGGCAGTCCAGAAGGGGCTTGGAAATAAGGAGCCATTTTTTCCTCCCAGGTGTGTGGGGCATGATCGGTCGCGAGAACCGATATTCTACCGTCGGAAACGGCCTGACGTATTGCTTCCCTGTCCCGGATTTTCTTGATTGCCGGATTGCACTTTATGAGGGAACCGTGTGTGGCGTAGCTGGATTCCTCAAACCATAAGTGATGGACGCATGCCTCGGCAGTTATGCGGGCGTCTCCGGGAGTGAAGAGATCGAGCTCCTCCTCGGTGGAAATGTGAAGTACGTGCAGCCGGGCATTTTCCCGCTTTGCCAGTTCGGTGGCGAGGGTGGAGGATTTAAGGCAGGCTTCCCGCGACCTGATGTTAGGATGCTCCCAGAAGGGTGCATCTCCCCCGTATTTCTCCCTGGTCTGCCGTTCGTTTTTCAGGATGGTCGGAGTATCCTCGCAATGAGTTGCGATTGTGGTGGGCGCATTGCGGAAAATCTGTTCGAGCACGGCTTCTTCGTCCACCAGCATGTTGCCGGTTGAAGAACCCATGAAAATCTTGATTCCGGCAATTTTGGATGGATCGGCGGATTTTACTGCCTCCAGGTTTTCATTACTCGCTCCGAGAAAGAAAGCGTAATTCGCAGCTGAATCCCGAGCGGCAATGGCCCGTTTTTCATCCAGTCTGCCCATGTCCAGGGTAGGTGGGGAGACGTTGGGCATCTCAAAGTAAGTGGTCACTCCACCTGCCACGGCCGCCCGGGATTCGGTAGCGATCGTGGCCTTGTGGGTAAGTCCGGGTTCGCGAAAATGTACCTGGTCGTCAATCAATCCGGGAAGAATCCATTTTCCTGTGGCCTCAACGATTTCCGCATTCACCGCGTCGGAAATGAAGGGGGATATCCTTTCAATTCGTCCCTGGCGTACAAGCAGGTCGGATTCGATGATCCTGCCATCGCTTACCAGACTTCCTCCCTTGATCAAAAGATCGCTCATAACTGGCCATTCAGTTCGCAAGAGAGGGCAAGCGACCGCTTACTTCCACTGCCCGCTGCCATGGATTAGGAATTTATAGGTGCACAATTCTTCCAGTCCCATCGGTCCCCTTGCGTGCAGACGATCGGTCGAAATACCGATCTCCGCACCAAGTCCGAACTCGAACCCATCGGTGAAACGGGTGCTGGCGTTCCAGTATACCGAAGATGCGTCCACTTCTCGCTGAAATTTTTGGGCGTTTTCAGGCGAGGGGGAGAGGATGGACTCGCTATGGCCGCTCCCAAACTGATGGATGAAAGAGATGGCCTCGTCCACTGAGTCAACCGTCTTTATTGCGATTCGCAGATCAAGGAATTCCTTGGCATATTCTGAATCGGTTGCTTCCTTGCAGGGAATCTCATCCAGTGCCTTTCTTGCCCGTTTATCGGCAAACAAGGCGCATCCCTTTTCAGTCAATTCCCGCGCGATCTCCGGTAGCAGAGTGTCGAGGTGAGACTGATGGACGATCAAATTTTCGATCGCATTGCATACGCCAGGCCTGCCGCATTTTGCGGAAACGGTAATCTCCCTACCCATTTTCGGGTCACATTTTTCGTCCAGGTAAAGGTTGCACACTCCCTTGTAATGTTTGATCACGGGGATTCGGCTGTTTTCCGTCACGAAGCGGATCAACCCTTCTCCCCCTCGAGGAATGATGCAGTGCAAATAATCGTCCAGGGTGAGCAAATGATTCAACGCATTACGCTCGGTCGTGGGAATCAATTGAACCGCATGCAGCGGGATATCGGTGCGTCGGAGGGCATCGGAAATAACCGAGGCGAGCGCCCGGTTGGAGTGCAGGGCTTCCTTGCCACCACGGAGGATTGCGGCATTTCCAGACTTCAGGCAGAGACCGGCGCAATCGATCGTAACGTTCGGCCTGGACTCGTAAATAATGCCGATCACGCCTATGGGAGTACGCACTTTTCTGATTTTCAATCCGTTCGGACGTACTTTCTCCTCGATCAATCCGCCCACGGGATCAGGAAGGTCAACCAGTTGTCGCAAACCGTGAGCCATTGCATCGATTCTTTCATGAGTCAGGCGCAAACGATCAATCATTGCCTCACCAAGACCGTTGGTTTCCGCATCTCGTAGGTCCTTGTCGTTTTCCTCGATCAGAATCTTGCGACTGGACTCCACTTCATCCGCAATTGCTCTGAGCGCGTCGTTCTTTTGCTTGGTGGAAGATCCGCTCAATAAACGCGATGCTTCGGTCGCCTGTCTGGCAATTTGCTCAATCAGTTTGTTGACTTCTTCGCTCATGAGTTTGAAATTCTAGCCAATGCCAAAGTTTTGGGAAAGAGTTTTCGTGAGATATTGAAAACTCTGAATGGGCAACCCATTTGTTCCTTCAGGACAGACAGGGCCTTTTCGAGCTTTTGCGACGATTTGAAGGATGTCTGGTTTGCGTTCTTAGATCTCTGGGAGTGTGAACGGTCCTGTGAGATAAGCCTCTTGCCCAAATTATCCTCGGTAGCGTGGCCCAGGGCTTGGAAGACCGGGAGGATTCCGGGTGGTTGAAGGAACGAAGGACCTTTCTTTACAGGGGGTTCTTTTTTGACAGGCCGTATTTCGAACGGATGCCTGAGGAGTTCGTTCTTCCTTGATTGCCGGAAAGATCTCCAGAAACCAGTTTTTCCCGGCCTTTAGACAGCCCGTGGATGCAAGGAAGGTTCATGAAGGTTGTTCCTACTTCCACTTCTTCGCGAAATAGAGAAATGCCAGCGTAAAGGGTCCAATGGTGAAGATTTCCTCGGCGTGCCCGAAGAAAAGGGCAAGAAGGGACAGAATGATCGTCCACCCGATAATCGAAAAAAAGGTGTTGCACACATGCTCAATCAATCCCTGCGCCCAGATTTTGTCAATTCCATGAGAAGCGAGCGTTGCTCGCTTTTACCTGCTTGTATAATAGCGAAGATCGAAGTCCAAGGTTCAATCCGCATTGCGGAAAAAACCCTCACTGCAAGGCATTGAATATGAGATCGCGCAGTTCAATCGCCCGGTGACCGAAGGTGTGTCCTTGGTCGGCAAGGATCCGGCCGGCGTCGGATTTCTCCTGCAGTTCAAGTTCATTGCCAAGAGCATTCTTCGTAACCTCCACCAAGGATTCCAAACAGTCATATTTCTCCACCACGGATGAAAATCCTTCAAGTTCGTCCAGATACTTGCTGCCATTGGTAAGTGGCACGGCTCCGTTCAGCATGGAGGAGAAGATCCGTTCATGGGCCCCGTCGTGGAAAAAGGAAGATGCGTTCAGTGACGTTTTCGATTTCTGGAAAACGTCAAGGGCTTCTTCAAACGCAAGATCCTTCTTTATTTCATGGGCTTTGAACCTTGCGAATTCCCATCCTTTTCCAAAAACCAGGACTTTCAACCCCGCGTCGTCCAATGCGTTAAGGCAGTTCAATCGCTCCCGAGCGCGCCCGTAACGTTCGACCTTTTGCATGATTCGGATGAATAATTTACGGTTTGGCTTTTGGTCCTGATCCGAAAAAGTCTTGGCAACAAGTTCGAGAGTGGATAATCGATCGCCGCCTTCGTCCATCTCAATTGCAATTTCGGTCAGTTTTCTCTCTTGTTCATCGATATTTTTCCAGCTATTCCGCAACTCTTCCGGAGAAACCCCGGAACCACAAAAAACGATATCGATATCCCGTGATTCATCCTTTCTTTGCCTGGCCTTGCAACCACCATGAGGAAGGAAAAGGCAACCGTACTTTTGAGCGAAACTGACGTCCACGAATTGCTTGTGCTCTCGGTCGATTGTTGCAATCAGGCCAAAGTTATCGGCCACGTGGGCCTGTCTTAATTCTGGGTCCACGGGGATTTCAATCCTTGCAATATGATGAACCGGATGGTCTACCAACCAGGATAGGTGAGGAAACCCAACCATGTCGTAAACCGACTTGTCCTTGACGTAAAATTGTCCGATAGCGTTGAAGCCCAGAGCAAAAAGCGGCCTTGCCCTGGAAAACTCATCAATCAGTTGCTGTTTCAAGATTTCGAAATCTTCCGTCAAATCGAAAGTTACGTACGGTTGTCCATCCCTTTCATAAGCGAGTTCCATATCTTCGATGAACCGGTTGATGACACCGTATTGGACGTCTCCTTTAAAAAGTACAATTCGTTGATCTCTTGGGTTCATCGGTAAGTTCATGCAACAGGAAGACCCATGGGGGTACGAGACTAAAAGCAACGAATTCATGACGATGGTCTTGATCGCACTCGAGTTGTATATTCCATTTTCGTCTGATTCTACACCATGGTTGGCATAGCCACTCCCTTGGCTTGAGTTGCATGCTTTTCAATATCCTCAATTCTTTTCCTCGCGGTCACCTTGACCGCCAAGGAACCGATCCGTATTTGGGCAAGTGCAGATGGTCGTACCCTCGAAGCCCCATACCTTGAAGGGGTCGGAGACAAGGCAGGTAATGAAAACGCGTTCCATCCTACGGTCAAGCAGTTGCAAGAAATCAAAAAAATACAGATTGAGATCACTCCTGTTTTCCTTACTTAATTACCCACTATGAATAGCCATGAAATAGATTACGAACTGATTGGAGATGACATGCAAATTGTCGAAATTGAACTCGACCCGGGCGAGACCGTAATTGCAGAGGCTGGTGCCATGAATTACATGGAGGATCACATCTCCTTTGAAGCCAAAATGGGGGATGGATCCAAACCTAACCAAGGACTTTTCGGGAAATTACTAGACGTGGGCAAGCGGGCCCTTACGGGGGAATCCATTTTCATGACTCATTTTACCAATAACGGAATGGGCAAAAAGCGGGTCAGTTTTGCCGCTCCTTACCCAGGTAAAATCATTTGCGTCGATCTTCAGGACCATAATCAAAACATTCTTTGCCAGAAGGACTCTTTTTTATGCGCCGCTCTTGGAACGAACGTATCGATTGCATTTCAGAAGAAACTGGGCACCGGTTTTTTCGGTGGAGAAGGATTTATTCTTCAAAAACTGTCCGGTGATGGCAAGGCATTCGTTCATGCCGGTGGCACCGTGGTGCGCAAGCAATTACAGGGGGAAACCTTGCGGGTGGATACTGGCTGTATTGTCGCCTTTGAGGAGAGCATCAAATACGACGTGGAAATGGCGGGTGGACTTAAATCCATGATCTTTGGCGGTGAAGGTCTTTTTCTCGCCACACTCAGTGGATTCGGAACGGTGTGGTTGCAAAGTCTTCCTTTCTCAAGGCTGGCCGATCGTGTATTGCAAAATGCCCCAAGTGTGGGAGGCAAAAGTCAGGGTGAAGGATCGGTTTTGGGCGGTCTCGGCCGAATGATTGATGGAGACTGATTTGTCCGCCCCGCAAAGCAATTTACTAAATGGAGGCGCGGGCCGGAATCGAACCGGCGAATAGAGGATTTGCAGTCCCCGGCATTACCACTTTGCTACCGCGCCGTTAAGCAAAGCGGAAAAAAGTATTGACGACCCTGCCTGTCCGCAAGCAAAAACCCTGTTTGGCACCGCCATATCATCATCGAACCTCAATTCCTGAGCTTCGATGTAAAATAATCAATAAGCCCATTATCACTATGAAAAAAATCACTGGTTTGCTGCTGTTTGCCTCATTTGCCCTATTTTTATCTGCCGCTCCGGATGGTAAGAAAAAATCCCATGGAGATGGTAAGGGCTTTCCCAACCGCGAAGAAATGATCAAGAAGTTTGATAAGGACGGGGATGGAAAGTTAAACGAGGAGGAACGTGCCGCAGTCCGGGAAGAGATGAAGGGCCGCAAAGAGGAATTGCTGGCAAAGTTTGACAAGGACGGGGACGGGGAGCTCAATGACGAGGAGCGCGAAGCCATCCGCAAGCAATTGCCAGGAAAGGGCAGGAAGTTGCCTCCTCAGGTGCTGGCGAAATTTGACAAGGACGGAGACGGCGAACTTAACGACGAGGAAAGAGCCGCTGCCAAGGAAGCATGGGAGGCACGCAAGGCGGAAGCTCTCGAAAAATTCGATGCCGATGGGGATGGGAAACTAAATCCGGAGGAACGTCAGGCGGCGATGAAGGCATTTCAGCAGGAAGATGGGCTTGAAAATGAAAGCTCTCAGCCCGCAGATTCCAATGAGCCAAAGAAAAAAGGTGGCAAGAAGGGCAAGGACGGAAAAGGAAAAAAAGGCGGTAAGGACAAAAAAGGAAAAGCTGAAAAGGGAGAAAAGAAAAAGGATGAGAAGAAAGACTCCTGATCCCCGTTTAAAGCTTACAATCGAAAAGGACCGACCAGGCTGGGTCCGTTATCCGGTGGCATAGTAATGTGCCAACTGGTAACTTGCTCAACCAACTGTTCGCGAATCTCAGGCTGTTTGCTAGCCAAATCATTAGACTCACCGGGGTTGGTGCTTAGGTCATAAAGCTCAGCATTAGAACCGTCGTATTCGCAAAGGAGTTTCCACTTGCCTGATCTCACCGCGAGGTCAGGCAAGTTTTTCACTCCGTAGAAGGAATCCCGGTCGGGCGGACGGCGGAAAAAGATTGATTCTTTGCGAGAATCTTCCGAGTTGCCAAGGAGTATATCGGATAATTCCTCCCCATCGAAGTTTACTTTTTTCGGTAGTGGGACTTTGCATAAATCGGCTAGGCTGGGTACGAGATCAATGGCTGAAAATACGGAGGTTTTATTCATCTTCCCAGCAGATGCCTTATTCATTAAACCGGGAGCCCAGGCAACAAGGGGGGAGCGGATACCTCCTTCGTAAAGGTGAGTTTTGTAGCCACGCAAAGGCTCGGCAGATCCCGCCCCCGGGTCCGGGCCGTTGTCGGAGCAAATGAGGATCATGGTATTGGCAGCCAATTCAGGATCGTTTCTTATGCGGTCGAAAAGTTTCCCAAGCTGCCTGTCCATTTCCTCCAAAACGGCTAAGTAAAGAGTTCGTTTTTTTCCATCCCCCCACTTATCCACCGGTGGCCAGTAGGGGCTGTGCACATCGTCTGGCCAGAGGTTTAAGTAAAAAGGTTTTCCGTCCTTTTGGGCCTGATCGATGAAGGGCAGGGCGGCATCAACAAATCCACCGGTAATTTCCGATCTTTGTATCCATTGGTATCCTTTACCGAGATGTTCGGCATGGTGCCAAAGTTTGCCGGGTT